>DASZHU010000209.1:0-21294 GCA_035937605.1 Acidimicrobiales bacterium
GCACCGGCTCGAGCGCCGTCATGTAGTCGGTGAGCCGGAGCGCGATCTCCATCACCAGGTCATCATCGCCGAGATCGGGGTCGGCCCATGTCTCGGACACTCGGCGCCATTGGTCAGCCCGACCCAGGAAGCCGCCCGCAACCGCGTCGGTACCGACGACCTTGCGCCAGGTGCGCTCCTTCTGCGTCAGCCGCGCGAGTGTGGCGTCGTTGTCCGCCACCTTCGGGTGCTCCGCGTGGAACCCGACCTCCAGCGCGAGGACCTTGGCGTCAGGCACGTGCTTGGGACCGACGACTTGGGCCTCGTAGTGCTCTCGTGGCGCGGTCTCGTCGTCGAACCAGAGCTTGACGCCGTAGCGGTGGGCGCGGAACCGCACGACACCGAGCTTGGGCAGCATGAGACCGCGGACGGCCTCGCCGACCTCGTCGAACAGACCGAGCTCGAACGTCGTCATGCTGGCGCGGCGATGGGTAGCTCCAGCAGATGCGGACGGCCCGACGCCAACGCCGCGGCGACCGCCTCGCCCACGTCGTGCGCCTTCTCCAGCGACGTCGCCTCGACACCCATGGATCGTGCCAACGCGAGGTAGTCGATGGGCGGCTCGGCGATGTCCATCGCGACGAATCGGTTCGTGCGGGCGCTTTCGCCGGCCATTCCGCGCAGGTTGTTCTTCAAGATGAGGTACTGGCCGTTGTTCACCACCGCGAACACCACCGGCGTGTTCTCGTGTGCTGCCGTCCAGAGCGCTTGCGGTGAGTACATCGCCGATCCGTCGCCCACCACACACAGCACTGGCTCGCGGTCACGAGCCAACGACACGCCGACTGCCGCGGGCATGCCCCACCCGAGGCCGCCACCGCGGTTGAAGAAGTAACGACCCGGGACCGGGTGGTGGTGGAAGCCGCGTACGTACACACCTGTTGTGATGGCCTCGTCGACAACCGTTGCGTCGGGGGGCATCGCACGGACGAGTGCGTGGGCGGCCGCCATCGGATCCATCGGCGTCGCGGCGTAACGCGACAGCGCTGTCTCCTCGAGTTGGTCGATTGCCGCGCGCCTCCGCGCGGCCGCGGCCTCGAGGTGCGCGCCAACGTCCGTGCTGTCGATCAGCGCGCGTACGCGCGGCAGCAACGCGGCAATGGTGGCTTTGGCATCGCCCGCTCCGGCCCATCGGGTCGGGTGCACCCGACCGAGCTCGTGCGGGTCGGCGGCCAGGTGGAGCAGCTGGGTGGTCGAGGGCACCGCTGAGCCGGGCGTGTATGGGTAGGCCATCAAGCCGCGGGCGCCGATGAGAAGCACGCGTTCGTACGCGGTCAGCGCGGCGTTCATCGCCACGGCAGCGGGCGGCAGCATCCCCGACCACATCGGATGCAATGGAGGGAACACCCCTCTGCTGTGCAGCGCCGTGCCGTGGACCGGCGCGGCCAGCAGCTCGGCCAGCTCCGCGACCTCGGCAACCGCATCGGACATCGCCACGTCGTCGCCGACGACGATCGCGACCCGCCCGATCGCCGGCTCGATGAGGAGGTCGGCGAGCTCGTCGAGCGCGCCCGCCATCGGCCGTCGATCGATGGTCGACAGGGCGGGCACGAGGTGCTCGCTCGGATCTTCGAGGATGTCCATCGGGATCGAGACGAAAACGGGGCCCGAGGGTGGCGACATCGCGTCGTGGAACGCGCGCCTCAGGATCGTGCCGAGTTCTCCGGAAGTGCGGACTTCGTGCACCCACTTCGACACCGTCCGGGCGAGACCGGTCAGATCGCCGGAGAGCAACGGATCAGTGGCGATGTGGCGGTAGTCCTGCTGGCCCGCGGTCACGACGAGCGGTGTGTGGTTCGCCTGTGCGTTCGTGAGCGCCCCGATCGCGTTGCCGAGGCCAGCTGACGTGTGCAGGTTCAAGAACGCGGGCCGACCGGTCGCCATCGCGAAGCCCTCGGCGATCGCGACCGCAGACGCTTCTTGTAGCGCGAGCACGTAGCGCAGATCGTCCGCGCTCGCGAGCGCGTCGATGAGTGGCAGCTCGGTGCTTCCGGGATTTCCGAATAGGTGACACACGCCCTCGGTGCGAAGCACCTCCAGCAGCACGTCACGGGCCGTCATGCGGCCCGAACGTTACCGGCGCGCGGCGAGACCGGTCAGGGGGTGCAGACCACCGTGCCGAACCCGTCTTGGTTCACATAAACGCAGGAGCCGCTGGCGGCGGCAGGACCGGCGGACGCGAGCAGGGCCGCGCCCGTGAGGCCGAGAACTACTAGAAGTCGGGCGACGAGCTGGGAAGGGTGGCGATGTCGACGACGGCTGAGCATGTGAACCTCCATGAAGCGCGGGAGCGCTCCTTGCTCTCGGGTTCACGTCTCGGCGACGACGCGATTACACATGACTTCGAGTCGGTGTGGCCTGCGGTCTCGCGCCGCCTGAAGGGAATGCTCTGCCGTCGCGGCGTGTCGTCACACGATGCCGACGAGGCGATCCAGGAGACCGCGGCACGCGTGGTCGCGAAGTCCGTCGACTACTCGGACGCCGACGATCTCTTCCGATGGGCCGCGGTCGTCAGCTGGCGCATCGCGATCGACTCGCGTCGTCGACTGGCGCCTGTCAGCGAGCTCGAGGTGCCGGATCGCGCCGACTCGGTAGACGTCGCACAGGCGGCGGAAGATCGCATCGTGCTGTCGGCCGTGCAGACGCGGCTCAAGGACCTCACGACGCGTGACCAGGAGTTGCTCCTGTCGAGCTTCGACGACCAGCCGGTGACCAGCCGCCGTGAGTCGGTGCGGCTCGCCGTCGCACGGCATCGAGCCCGCAACCGCCTGAAGGCCATGCTCGACGGGCTCGCCGCTCCGGTCCTGGGCTTGTGGGCGCGCCGTCATCGCGCCTGGCCGGCGCAGCTCCAAGCGATCGGTCCCGCCGCGGTGCCGATGGCCGCGTGCCTCCTTTTGACCGTCGGACCGCTCGCAGCGGGTCATGCGCGAGCTGTGGCGGAAGCCATCCCCATCAGTCCAGCGGTGACGTCGATGACGGCACCGAGCGTTGCGCTGCCCTTCGCGGTCATCATCGCAACGCCGGTGTCCGCGAGCGCAACACCGTCGCGCTCTCGAACGGCGGCCGAACCGGGTCCGAACCTTCCGTCCGCGCACCTCGTGCTTCCTGAGCCTGCCGGCCACCACGGTGACGCCGGAATCCGACCGAAGCAGCCGTCCGACTCGATCGTGTGCGTGCACACGCCGCCGTCGATCCTCGCGGCGCCCGTCTGCATCGGCCATCCGTAGATATTCGGTAATCACCCCGCGGCTCGGGCGTGGAAGGGGTGATGCAACGGGCTTCGATCGCGCGCGCTCCCGCTGGCGAGTCACTGAGTGTGGGCGGCGTCGCGTTGCTGGTCGCGGGATCGGCCACCGGATTTGCCGTGATCGTCGCAGGGCTCGACCTGCGACAGCTGCCGCCGGTCATGGCATGTGCGAGCGCCGCCGGTCTTCCGCTGCACCTCCTCGGTCGGCGCCGGCGTCGCTTGGGTCCGCCCCCTGGGTCGGCGCCGGCGTCGGCCGGGGACGCCGACCGCGCCCCGAGATGACGACGTGCTACGAGTCGGGCGTCCGCTACGGACAGGGGTACCTCCTCGGACGCCCGGGCCCGCTGGGAGCAAGCGTTTCCGCTCGCACCGACACCCAGCTCTAGCCTCGGCGGGGTGATCCCGGAGGACGACATAGCCCGTGTCGTCGATGCACAGACTCGGTTCGACGCGGCCATCGCAGACCTGACCGATGCGGACGTACGCCGGGCATCGACCCTGCCCGACTGGACGGTCGGCCACGTGTTGAGCCACGTCGCCCGCAATGCTGACAGCCATCGACGGCGCACCGAAGCAGCGAGGCGCGGGGAGGTGGTCGATCAGTATCCGGGCGGCTTCGAGGGGCGAGCCGCCGAGATCGAGGCCGGAGCGGCGCGTCCCGCGGCGGAGCTGGTCGCCGACGTGCGCGACTCCGCCGCGCTCATGACGGACGCGTGGCACGCAGTGCCGGACGACGCGTGGGAGCACCGCACGCGCGATGTGGGAGGCCGAGAGCGCCCACTGCGCGAGCTCGTCGGGCGCCGGTGGCAAGAAGTCGAGGTGCACCTGGTCGACCTCGCCGTCGGCATCACGTATCGCGATTGGCCTGACGAATTCGTCGCGGTGTGGCGGCCGCGCCTACGGGCCGTGTTCGGCGACCAGGTGCCGGCATGGACGGGGCTCGACGACCGCGACGAGCTGGCGTGGCTCTTTGGACGCCTGGCGCGGCCCGACCTCCCGGTCCTGGCTCCTTGGGGCTAGCGGTGCGGCGCTCGTGACGATCGGGGGCGGGTTGCTCGCCGGGCTGCGGGTGCTCGACCTCAGCATCTGGCGGCCTGGTCCGTACGCCACGCAGCTCCTCGCGGAGATCGGCGCGGACGTGCTGAAGATCGAGCCGCCCGGCGGCGACCCCATGCGCATCTACCCGGAGCTCTTCGCGAGCTTGAGCGCGAACAAGCGCAGCATCGTGCTGGACTTGAAAGACGACGCAGATCGCGCGCACGCACTCGAGCTCGCGGCGAGCGCGGACGTCGTGATCGAAGGCTTCCGGCCCGGTGTCGTTGCGCGGCTCGGCGTTGGGTACGACGACGTGCGCGCGGTCAACCCGAGCGTCGTGTACTGCTCGCTGTCGGGCATGGGCCAGACCGGTGGCCTCGCGCTCGCTCCCGCCCACGACTTGAACTATCAGGCGTGGGCCGGCGCGCTGTGCCCCGATGGTGGTGAACCGATCACCGGCCGCCTCCCCATCGCGGACCTGTCAGGCGGCATGGCCGCGGCGTTCGCGATCTGCGCCGCGCTGGTCCGCAGGGCGCGCACCGGCGCGGGGGAGTACATCGACGTCGCGATGGCTGACGTGCTCGCCACGTGGACGGGCGCGGCCACACCGCGCGCGGAGGGAGCCGACCTCGGCGCTCGCGGCGTGCCGGGCTACGGCATCTTCGCCACCTCCGACGGTCGACATCTCGCACTCAGCATCATCAGTGAGGACCACTTCTGGAAGGCGTTGTGCACGGTATTGGGGCTCGACGATGCGCGTGACCTGAGCTTCGTCGAGCGCACGGCCGAGCTCGACGACCTGCAGGCGCGGATCGCGGACGCGATCGCGCAACACGATCGCGATCCGCTCGTCGGGCGACTGCTGGCGGCCGACGTTCCCGCCGCCGCGGTGCTCGATCGCACGGGCATGCTGTCGCTCGCCCACTTCCGCGAGCGAGCAGTGTCGACGTCGGATCCCTGGGCCGATCGGGCCGTCGGCTATCCGGTCGCGTTTCGGTCACACCCGGCCGCACGCGTGTCGCCACCCCCTGCCGTCGACGAGCATCGCGGAGCGACCTTCGGATCGATCGCGATCCGAGGCCTCGAGCCGCGCGACGAGCCCGCAGTCGAGGCGCTGATCGCCGAGGCGCTGGGCGGCCGCCAGCAGGCGCGCCTCGGGGTCGTCCTCGACGTGCTCGCGCTGCCTGGCTTCGGAGCGTGGGACGGCGAACGACTCGTCGGTGTCGCAACCTACGGCGGCGACGAGCTCGCGGCGCTGGGTGTGGTATCCGATCAGCGCGGTCGGGGGATCGGCGGACGGCTCGTCGACGCGGTCGTGTCACGGCTGATGAACCAAGGCCGAGCCGAGGCGTGGCTCGTCACGACCAACGACAACCTCGATGCCCTGCGGTTGTACCAACGGCGGGGTTTCCGGGTGGTACAGATCGTCCAGGGCGGCGTCGATCGGTCACGCGCCGAGCTCAAGCCTCAGATACCGCTCGTGGGTGAGCACGGCATCGAGCTGCACGACGAGCTCGTGTTGCGACGCCCCCTCACCTCGTAGCCTGGGCGGCGTGTGCCGGAACATCACGACCCTGCGCGGGCTCGAGCCCGCAGCCACCGCGGAAGAGATCGAAGCCGCTGCCCGTCAGTACGTCCGCAAGGTGAGCGGGGTGCAGTCGGTGTCGGCCCGCACGGAAGCGGCATTCGATGTCGCGGTGCGCAAGGTCACCGATGCGACCACCGAGCTGCTCGCGCAGCTGCCGCCGCGCCAACAACCGCCGCCGACGCTTCCGCCCCTCCGCCGTCTTGCCCACCAGCACCCCCACTGAACACCGGTGGTGTCAGCCCCACGCGCCCCGCATCGCTCGGAGCGCCGCGGTGGAGCGCTCGACGAACTCTGCGTCGCGATCGGGATCGCCGAACTCGAGCCACGTGAGCACCGCTTCGATGAGCCAGCCGAAGGTGGACTCGGCCGACCAGTGATCCATCGTCTCGTCGCCTGACTTCAAGACCATGAGCTCGCGCACGGCGGCCACGGCCAGCTCGCGCTGATCGTGCGCGTACTCCGCGAACTGCGGCTCGCGAGCCGCGTGGCGCCACAGCAGCACGAAGCCGTCCGGGTCCTCGCGGGCAACCGTGAGGATCGTGCGCACGCCGACGCCGCGAAGGGCCGGCTGCCGGAGCCCGGCGTCGAGCTCTTCGCCCATCCGCAGGAAGACGCGTTCGAGGATCGTGCGGTACAGCCCCTCCTTCGAATCGAAATGGCGGTAGAGGATCAGCTTGCTGACCTCGCAGGCGGCGGCGACGTCTTCCATCGACGTGGCCGCGAATCCGGATCGCGCGAACGCAGCCGCCGCGCCGCGCAGGATCGATGCCTGCCGCTCGGGACGAGCGAGAAGTTGTCGGGCGGCCGTGCTCATGTCGCGCTCAAATCGGTGTGACCGAAGTCCGCTTGCTCCGGTGTATACGGTCGAGTGTACACTTCGACGTCAACACGACCGGGCCCAGGGGGAGCGACATGACGGACCAGCTCGAGTTCAGCGAAGCCGAATTGCTGGCGACGCACGACGTGGTCGAGCCGCTCGTCGCCGGTGGCGTGCGCTGCCACGGCGGCTTCACCGGCGACGGCACCTACGTCTCGCCGCGCACGAAGTACCGCGTACCGGGTATCGAGGCGTGGCAGGCGAGCCACAGGACGACCTTCGGAACCGACATCCTCGACGTGCCCCTCACCACGTGGCCCGCGCATTTTCCGAACGTCGCGCAAGCTCGCCAGCTCATCCGGGCCGGCGTACCCGAACCACTGATCGGCACGCTCACTCGCATCGGAACGGTCGAAGGCTTCGGCGCGAACATCCGCTTCCTCCAACCCGGCAACATGCAGCAGCACTTCGTGGAAGACGTCCGCGCCACCGCCATCGATCACCTCGGCAAGGGACTCTTCGAGGCGCACGGGCGCGACGAAGCCGGTTGGGAGGAAGAAGCGGGCCACAAGGACATGTGGTTCGCGGCGCGCGACATCGCGTTCGAACACCCCACTGCGAAGATCGACGTCGAGGCGATGCTCGCCCGGATGGGCTTCGGTCAAGGTGGGCCCGGCGACCCCGCCGCGGTGTCGCGAACGCTGCCCGACGACATCGATCTGAACCTCGAGCTGATCGCCGACCTGATGACCCGGGTGCTGCTCATCGAGGTGCAGGCGTTCCACACGTTCGCGTGGGCCGAGGAGTGGCTGTCCGACCCGGATCTGGTCGCGGGCGACGGTCGCGCCGCGGAGCTCGTGTCCTACATCCGCGCCGACGAGACGCCGCACGTCGGCTACCTCGAGACCGCCCTCACCGAGATGCGTGACCGCACCTGGATCGGTGCGAGCGGCAAGCGCTACGCCGGCGCCGACATGATCGGGCGCATCTGGAAGAAGGACCTCGACGCCTCGCTCGGCGCCGGGCGCGTGCAGACTCGCAAGGCAGTGCTCGGCGAGGTCGAGCACTGGTGCGGCGAGCAGCCCAACGGTCACGACATCCTCGCGGAGTTCCATTCGCTCGCCACGGCCGAGGCGGCCTGATGAAGTTCGGGATCTTCTACGAGCACCAGCTCCCGCGGCCGTGGGAGGAGGGAAGCGAGCTCCAACTCATCCAGGACGCGCTCGAGCAGGTGGAGCTGGCCGACAAGCTGGGCTTCGACGTCGTGTGGGAAGTCGAGCATCACTTCCTCGAGGAGTACTCACACTCGAGCGCCCCCGAGGTATTCCTCGCCGCGTGCAGCCAGCGCACGCGCCACATCCGGCTCGGCCATGGCATCATCCAGACCGCGCCCGCCTACAACCATCCGGCGCGCACCGCGGAACGTGTGGCGATGCTCGACCTTGTCTCCGGCGGACGCGTGGAGTTCGGCTCGGGCGAGTCATCGTCGGAGGCCGAGCTCGCCGGCTTCGAGATCGATCCGTTCTACAAGCGGGACATGTGGCTCGAAGGCCTCGAGGTCGCGCTTCGCTGCATGACCGAGACACCGTTCACGGGCGTCGAGGGTCGTTTCGTCACGATGCCGCCCCGCAACGTCGTACCGAAGCCGGTGCAGAAGCCACACCCGCCCCTGTGGGTTGCGTGCTCGCGTCGTGAGACGATCTTGCTCGCAGCCGAGAAGGGCATCGGAGCGCTCACCTTTGCGTTCATCGACCCCGAGGAAGCAGTGCAGTGGGTCGGTGACTACGAACGCACCCTCGCAGAGAAGTGCGTGCCCGTCGGTCAGCACGTGAACGCGAACGTCGCGTGCGTGACGCCGATGATGTGCGCGCCGACCGAGGAAGTCGCGCTGGCGCGTGGCCTCGAGGGAGCCAACTTCTTCGGCTACTCACTCGGTCACTTCTATGTCTTCGGCGACCACAAGCCCGCGGTCACCAACGTGTGGGACGAGTACGTCGAGCGCCGCGCCCACGTCGGGTACTCACCCGAGATCGATGCTGCGCTCACCGAGGAGCGCCTCGGCGCCAAGGTCGCGTCCGGAGATGCCACCGGCCTGCGCGGTGCCACCGGTACTCCGGACCAGATCCGCGAGTACCTCACGCGCTTCGAGGGTGCCGGCGTCGACCAGCTGATCTTCGTGATGCAGGCGGGCAAGAACCGTCACGAACACATCATGGAATCACTCGAGCTGTTCGGCCGTGAGGTGTTGCCCGAGTTCAAGGAACGCGACGAGGCCCAGGTCAACGCCAAGGCCAAGCGGCTCGAACCCATCATCGAGGCGGCGATGGCCCGTAAGGTCGACAACGCGCCGCCGCTGCCGGACGGCTACTCGTTCCCCGCGATCCCGCGTCGCGTGATGAAGGGCAACGAGGCCGGGGAGAAGTGGCTCGAGAAGTTCGCCGACGATCGGGCCTCCGGCAACCGCGACGAAGCCCTCGGCATCGTCGGCTGAACCCCTCACTCCCAGATCCCACGGCCGCGCTTGCTCCGTCTGCTCTGAGTGAACGAGTCCCTACGTAGGGTCCCCCACTCGCCGTGGCGCGGATGAGACATTGTGCAGGCTGTCGACGATCGTCGCCACGGTCGTCGGCAGAAGCGCTGGCCGCCCGTCGTGGAACGCGGACGGTCAGCGCGCGCGCTCGAACTCCTCAGGCGGGCATCGCCGCGAGCCCTTCGACCACCTCGGCCGCGGGCATCGCGGCGAACACCTGTGGCGAGAGCCGCACCTTGAGCGACCGGCTGCCCCCACCCACCACCACGTGCTCGCGCTCCATCACACGGGCGTCGATCCACAGCGGGATGCCGTCCGGCAGCGCGAACGGCGTCACGCCGCCGATCATCATCCCGGTCAGCTCCTTGGTGTCGTCGGCGGATGCGAACGACGCCTTGCGCACGCCCATTCGGCGACGGACGGCGCCGTTCACGTCGAGCTTGGTCGTGGCGAGGACGACGCAGGCGACGAAGACGCGGGGCTCGGCCTTGCCGGCGACGATGATCGTGTTGGCCGAGTCTTCGAGCGCAACGCCGTACCGCTCGCAGAACGCGGCCTTGTCGGCGAAGTCCGGGTCGCACGCGATCGTCTCATGCCCGACACCAAGTCGGTCGAGCGCGTCAAGGACCGAGTCCATCGGGTGATCCTTTCGCGTTGTGCGGCGCCGCGGAAGCGACGCTCGACGAACCAATACGACGCCGACGCGAGCGCAAGACTCACCACCGCCCGCGCGGCGAACAGCGACACGCCGGTTTGCCCGGTGCGAGTGTCGTTCAGCACCATGAAGATCGGCCAGTGCCAGAGGTAGAGGCTGTACGAGATGTTGCCGAGCGCGACCAGCGGACGAGTCGACAGCACCGAGGGAACGAGGCTCGACGGGGCCAGCACGAGCTGTGCGATCACGAACGCCACGCCGATGGCGACGACCGCGTACCAACCGTCGTACATCGTGTGCCCCGACGTCGGCGCAAGAACGAAGGCGGCGAGCATGCCGACCGTGGCGGCGGTGCCGACGATGCTCACCCCGACGCGCGCCGCGGGGGACAGCGGGCGTTCGTCGCGCAGCGACCGGTGTCCGATGACGGCGGCCAGGACGGCACCAATCAACAGAGCCTGGGCCCGCGTGTCGGTCCCGTAGTACGACCGTTGCGTGTGCCAGTCCGGGCCGACCAAGGCGGCCATGGCGATCACCGACGCCAGTGCGAGCACGCCGGCGAGGATGCCGACGTTGCGACGGCGCTCGCGGCCCTGACGACCGGCGGCCACGGCCCAGACGCCGAGCGGCCAGACCGCGTAGAACTGCGCTTCGATCGCGAGCGACCAACAGTGCTGGAACGGCGAGCGGGTGGCGCCGACCAAGCTGTGTCCGATCGCATCGATCAGCCGCCAGTTCACGAGCTGGGCGATCGTCGCCAACGCGTCGCCGTGGAGCCCCGCGATCGACTCGTGCGGTGCGATGAACGAGCCGAAGACGGTGCCGACGGCGACGAGCACCGCAAGGGCGGGAAACAACCGGGTCACCCGGCGACTCCAGAACCGGCGCAGGTCGATGCGATTCGATCGCTGCAGCTCGCCGAGCAGCACCGAGGTGATCAGGAACCCGCTGAGCACGAAGAACGCGTCAACGCCGAGATAGCCACCGGCGGCCCACGAGACGTCCGCGTGGAACAGGAACACCGCCGCGACCGCGATGCCTCTGAACCCGTCCAGGGCGCGATGGCGCGCGACCGTACGCTCGGGCGCGCTCGTCGGAGACATCGTTCCAGCGTGCCCGACGCGACGCCCGCTCAACCGTCGGGCCTCACGGCCCGGCCCGTCAGCTTGCGGCTTGATGCAGCTCGATGAGGTTGCCGGCGGGGTCGTTGAGGAAGGCCTGCTGCCCCGTTCCCGCTGGTGACGGGTCGCTCACCGTGACGCCCCGATCCCGGAGCTCGGCAATCGTCGACGCGAGGTCGCCGACCTGCAGGGCGAAGTGCTCGCCGTGGCCGGTCGGCGTGCGGCCCTCGATGAGGTGGACCTGCTGGCCGCCGGCGTCGAGCCACGCGCCGGCAAAGCCGAAGTCGGGCCGGTCGTCGCGTGCTCGGAGGCCGAGTACGCCGACGTAGAACTCGAGCGCGGCGGGCACGTCTTCCACGTTCACGGAGACGTGATGGACGGCGAGAGGTTGCACGCTCGAACGCTACGCCGAACCCGGTGGTGAGGTCTGCTCGCCTCCGGCGAGCCGTTGCTGCTCACGTCGCAACACGATCTCTTCCGGGTCGCTCAACAGATACGCCGCGACCAGATGAGCGACGAGCCCGATGCCCCAACCGAACAACGGGAAGAGGAACCACGGATATCCGGCGCCCGTCAGCGCCCAGATCACGATCAGAAAGACGTTGGTCATCACGTACACCGAGAGGTGCAGGAGGAACACTCTGTGGCGCAAGATGCGCTTGGCCTCCTGCTCGCGGAACGCGGCGCGCGCGAAGTCGTCCATCAGTCAGGTCTCCTTGCCGATGAGTCGTTCGATGTTGTTCCGGGCGCTGTCGAGCACCGCGGCGATCGCCCGTTCGTCGTGCGCGTCGAGGTGGCGCTGGCGACCGTCGATCGACGTCGCGAACCCGTCGAGCAGCGATCCCAGCGTGGTTCCTGCGGGGAGTGCCGTACGGGCGCGCTGGGCCACCGCGTCGACGGTGCCATGGAGCTTGGTTGCCGCCCGTTTGCCAGCGGGCGTGAGCTCGTACACACGAGAGCCGTTCTGGTCGATCGCCGACACCAGACCGGTGTCCTCGAGCGCGAGCAGCGCGGGATAGACGGCGCCAGGACTCGGTTGCCACGACTGGCCGATCTGGTCGGCGAGGGTCTGCATGATCGTGTAGCCGTTGGCCGGGCCCGACGCACCGAGCGCGTCGAGCAACGCTGCCTTCAACTCGCCGCGCCTGAACAGGCGCGTCACGGCACGTTCATCCGCGTCACGGCGATGGGATCGCGGAGCCCGCGGACGTCGAGCAGGTCTGCGTTCGCGGCGTCCTGGCCCGCGCTCATCACGAGCTCGCCCGGTCGCGCGGCCTCACAGAGCCGCGCGGTGAGGTTCACGTCGGCACCGTAGAGGTCACCCCTGAACGCGATCGGTCGCCCGCGGTGGACGGCGGCGCGCATGGCCCACGGCTCACCATCTGGTCGGCGGCATCGGTGGGCGACGTTCTGCACGGTGTCAATTGCGTCGACGGTGCTGCGGACCGATCCGAGGAAGCCGTCGCCCAATGGTTTGACGAGTGCGCCGCCGACGCGGCGCAGCTCGGCGTCACCGACGTCCTGCAGGTGAACCGCGGCTCGATGCGCCGCAGAGTCGCCGTGCTCCGCGGTGAAGCTTACGAATCCGACGAGGTCGACCATCACGAGCACGACTTCGATCGGGTCGCCGGGGCCCAGTTCGTAGGCGGCGTCCTCGCCGAGTCGCGTGAGCGAGAACCGATACCCGTTGCCGCGGTCGACGTGCACGTGACCGCTCGCCTCGAGCGCCAGGAGTTGGGCCAGCACCTTGGACGCGGCGAGCTCGCGGCCACCGGGCGCGACGCGGTTCGTGACCGTGGTGCCGTCGAGCCCGTGGTCGCGATCGGTTCCCAGCAGCGCGAGCAGCAGCTCGAGGTTCGTCGGGCGGCGGCCCACCCGGAGATCGTAACGTAGTATTACGTTACCGGGAAGGGGTCGGGCGTCACACTCCCATCGAGCCGGAACGAAGGATGGCGGAGCGCGACGTTCGTTGCCTGCGCACGGTTCGCCACGCCCAGCTTGCGGTAGGCCCGCTTCAGGTGCGTCTTCACGGTGTCCTCGCTCACGTACAACACGCGGGCGATCTCGAGGTTGCGCAGACCCTGCGCGACGAGGACGAGGGTCTCGCTCTCGCGTTCCGAAAGCCCGAACGACCGTCCCGGCCAGTCGCGGCCGGCGCCGGAACTCACCCGGCCGTGCGGCGGGGCCACGACGACGAGCCCTCCCGCGATGTCGTGGAGGTGACGGGCGAGCGCGTCGGCCGACAGGCTCTTCGAGAGCACCCCGCACACACCACGGCCGAGCGCGTCGTCGACCAACGCGTCGGCCCACGACAACGTGAAGACCGCGACGCGACGGATCCACGACGCACCGATGAGCAGGCCGAGTTGGTCACCGTCGACGCCCTCGCGTCCGAATGTGTCGTACAGCACCACGTCGATCGGTTGCTCGCACATCTCCTCGCCGACGACGAACTTGTCCATGACCTCGACGTCGCCGTGGCGATCGAGCATCGCGGCGAGTCCGCTCACGATGATCTCGTAGTCGTTGGCGACGGCGACTCGAACGAGCGGGGACGGCATGGCTCCTGGTTGCCCGAATGCGAAATCACCCATACGGGTGACAACGAAGTCGACTCGACCGCGGCAGGCTCCGACGATGACGTGTGGGCGGCGAGATCGTCTCTTGGGCGTGTTCGTTCCACGTTCGTCGGGTAGGCCGGCTGCATGGAAGCCCACGGCGACGAGCGTCTCTGGCTTCCTGCCGCGCCGACCGCCGCGCGGATGGCTCGCGCGTTCGTGCGCCGCCGCTGGTCGCATCTGGAGAACGCCGCGACGATCGACGACGTCGCGTTGTGCGTCAGCGAGCTCGTCACCAATGCGCTCGACCATGCCGCGCCCCCGTTCTCGTTGCGCATCTCTCGACGAACCGCCCTCCTTCGGGTCGAAGTCGACGACGGCAGCGCGCAGAAGCCGGTGCTGCGACCGATCTCGCCGTCGTCACCGCGCGGTCGCGGGATGTTCCTGGTCTCGCAGACAGCCACCGCGTGGGGAGTCGCGCCCGCGGCCGTGGGCAAGACCGTGTGGGCGGAATTCGAAACGAACGGCTTCGGCTGACGCAACGCTGCGTCCGTCAGACGTGACGGGTGGGATGCCGAGTGGCTGAACGACTGTCCAGTGGGCACGCGCGTCTCGACGACGTGCTCGGCGGCGGACTGTGGGCAGATGCGCTCACATTGATCACCGGCGCGCCGGGAACCGGAAAGACACTTCTCGCGCAGCAGTTCGTGTTTGCGAACGCGACGAAGGAACGACCCGCGCTGTACGTGTCGACGGTGTCGGAGCCGATGGAGAAGATCCTCCGGTACGGCAGCAGCCTGAAGTTCTTCGATGCGTCCGCCGTGGGCGAGTCCGTGTTCTACGAGGACCTCGGTGGACTGCTCGATGAGCGCGGGCTGCCGGCGTTCGTGGAGCGGCTCGACGTACTCGTCGCCGACCTGAGGCCCGGCATCATCGTCGTGGACAGCTTCAAGGCGTTGCACGCGTTCGCGCGCGAGCCGAGCGACTTCCGGTGGTTCCTCCACGACTTCGCAGGGCGCCTTGCCGCGTCGAAGGCGTCGGCCTTCTGGGTGGGTGAGTACCTCGACGACGACATCGCCCGCGAGCCCGAGTTCGCGGTCGCCGATGCGATCATCCAACTCCTGACGACCCGCACGATGGAGCGCGAGATGCGTGTGCTCCAGGTCTTGAAGCTCCGGGGCAGTGGGTTTCGGTCGGGGCATCACGCGTACCGACTCTCCGACAACGGCCTCGACGTGTTTCCGCGGCTGGCCGATCCGGTGGCCCAGGAGCACTACGACCTCCAGGACGCCCGGGTCTCGTCCGGCATCCCGGCCCTCGACGAGATGCTGTCCGACGGCTACTGGCCTGGGGCGGCCACGCTGGTCGCCGGCCCGTCGGGCGCAGGCAAGACCGTCATGGCGCTGTCGTTCATCTTCGAGGGCGCCGCGCGCGGGGAACGGGGGCTGATCGCCAATCTGCAGGAGAACCCCAGCCAGCTCGCCCGCACCGGCCGCGGTTTCGGCATGCGGTTCGACGATCCGAACGTCACGGTGATGTACCGATCCGCCGTCGACCTCTACATCGACGAGTGGGTGCATGACGTCTTGGACCGTGCCGACGCGCTGGGAGTCAAACGACTGGTGATCGACAGCCTCGGCGACCTCGCGTTCGCGTCGCCGGACAACATCCGGTTCCGCGAGTACGTGTACTCCCTCGTCCAACGCTGTTCACGCCAGGGGATTAGCATCCTGATGACGATGGAGGTGCCGGACCTCTTCCGCATGACCCGCCTCTCCGAGACCGGCATCTCGAACATGTCGGACAACGTCGTGCTCCTGCAGTTCCTGCGCGGAGAGTCGCGGGTGAAGCGGGCCCTCACCGTGCTGAAGACGCGCGCCAGCCTGCACGAGCCCGAGATCCGCGAATACGTCATAACGTCCGAGGGCATCGTGCTCGGCGATCGATTCGCCGCCGAGCAGCCGGTGGATTGACCTCAGGGGACTCGTAGCACCAGCAGTGCGATGTCGTCGGTCGGTTCCGGGCCGGCGAAGTCGAGCACCGCCTTCTCGATCGCGTCGGCGATCTGACTCGCATCGCACCCTTCGCAGAGCGCAAGCGCGTCGTTCAGCCGTTGGTCGCCGAACTGCTCGCGGCCGCGCCGCGCCTCGGTCACACCGTCGGTGAAGAAGACGATCGCGTCGCCGGAGTGGAGTTGCGTCGTCTCTTCCCACAGTCGCACGTCGGGCAGGATCCCGATCAAGCTCCCCGCGGTGCCGATCTCTTCGATGGTTCCGTCGTGGCGCACGATGATCGGCGCCGGGTGGCCGCCGCGGCACACCGAGATCCGGACGCCTTGCGAGGTGGGTACGACGCGCGCGTACGCGATCGTGCAGAAGCGATCGTCGAGCTGTTGGTGCACCAAAGCCTCGTTGACCTTGCGCAGCACCTGCGCGGGTTGGCGGACGTCCATGGCCACCGACCGGATCGTCCAGCGCGCCACGGCCGTGACGGCAGCCGCCTCCGGACCCTTGCCACAGACGTCGCCGACGACGACGGCCCAATCGCCGCCCGTGTCGAAGACGTCGTAGAAGTCGCCACCGACTTCGAGGCCCGCAAGCGCCGGGTGATAGCGCGCGACGATCTCGACGCCGGGAATGAGCGGCAAGGCCGGAGGCAACAGGCTGGTCTGCAGCGCGGCGTTCAGCTCGTTGATGCGGCGCCGGTCGCGCTCGGCGCGGTCTCGCTCCTGCCGAGCGCGGTCGTACAAAACCGCCCGGGCGAGCGCCTGCGCGCACTGATCGGCGACCGCGGTGAGGAAGCGAACTTCGTCGTCGACGAATCTGTGACCTTCGTCGAACCCGAACGAGAGCACCCCGAGCGCGCGTTCCTCGGCGATGAGCGGCAGCGCGGCGAACGACGCACCCTCACCCGACGGCGGGGCGAAGTGCGGGAACTGCTCGTCGCGTTCCACGGCTGACGTGATGAACACTGGTGCCTTGGTCCTCATGACCTCCGCGGCGGGCAGCTCCGAGTCGAGCGCGATCGTCGCGTAGCGAGCCGCGAAACCTCGCAACTCGAACCCGCGCACGAGCTCGAGCACGGAGGACTGCCCATGGAGCAGCCACATGCCGCGGTTCTCGGATCCGAGGTGCGGCATCTTGATGGCACCAACGACCCTGATGACCTCGTCGACGGTCACGGCGCGAGCAAGCGCGGTGGAGAGGGTCTGCAGTTGCTCGAGGCGATCGGCTGTCGACTCCGCCTCGGCACGTGCCCGCTGCTCGTCGTCGAAGAGCCGGGCGTGGTCGAGCGCGACCGCGGCGCGTTGCGCCACCTCTCGGAGCACCTCGACGTCACCGTCGTCGTACCGCCGGTCGGTCTGGCTCGAGATGACGGTGACCGCACCGAGGATCCGTCCGCCGGCTTCGAGGGGGACACACATCAGCGACGTGTAGTTCAGCTCCTGGTACAGGCGGTAGTGGTCGTCGTTCTGCGACAGGTCTCGCCTGATCTCGTCCGTGATCTGCTCGAGCAGCGTGACCGTCCCGGAGCGCAGCGCGATCGCGGCGGGATGGGGGCCGGCCGGATCGGGCGGGTAGAGATGCCCGAGCTCGTCGACGACCGGCTGCATCGCGGGATCGCTGTGGGCCCCGACCCAACGCTGGATCCGGCCGGCCTCTGCCACGTCGATGAAGCAGATGTCGCCGAGGAACGGCACGACGAGCCTCGCGAGCGACGCGAGATTGCGGTTGAAGTCGAGCGAGGAGCCGAGTGCCACCGAGCACTCGGCCAGGAAGCGCTCGACGCGCTCGCGTGTGGCGTCGGTCGCGAGGCTGACCACACCGGCGAGCGCCCCATTGCCGTCGTACAGGGGGGCATCGACCGCATGCACCGAGATCGTGGTGCCGTCCTGGCGCCGCACCTCGAACGTTCCGGCCCACGACTCGCCGGCACTGAGGGCCTGCATGATCTCGGACGCCATCTCGGGTTCGACCGCGACGCCCGTGAACTCGGTGGCGAGCCGGCCGATGAGCTCCGCGCGCTCCCATCCGTAGAGCTCCTCCGCGAAGCGATTCGCATAGAGGATGCGGCCCTCGAGGTCGACCGCGAGCAGCGCCGCGTCGACGCGTTCGAGCAGGTGGGACTCGAGCCCCATCAACCCCGTGAACGCAACCCCTGCCGCCATGGACCCAGGCTAGGACCTCGCTCTTCGAGCCGTGCCAATCGCCAAAGCGGGCCGATACGCACTCTCAGTGCCCAGATCCGGAAGTTTTCCTCAAGTCGGAAGCCGTGACCACCGACATGTAGTCACAACGAACTAGCCACGCCCCTCGAGGGGCGTGACGACGTCGAGGGAGTCGCGCGGTGATGTACGAGCACGGAGAATCGAGGGCCTCGGGGCGCACCCGGGTATTGGTCGTCGATGACGATCCCGGAGCTCGGGGCTTCATGGTCACCACGCTGGAGCTCGCCGGGTTCGAGTGCATTCCCGCCGCATCCGGCGCCGAGGCGCTCGAGCACATCGACGCCACCGTCTCGGCCGTCGTGCTCGACAACCGGCTCCCCGACATCCTCGGCATCGAGCTCATCCAGCGGCTGCGCACGCGGCTCGGCGCAACGACGTTGCCGGTGTTGCTCGTGACCGGCGACGACCAGATGACGGGTCCCGCCGCGGGGCTGGGCGCCGGGGCGACCGACTATCTCGTCAAGCCGGTCGATCCCGACGAGCTCGTCGCTCGGGTCAGCGCGCACGTCCGCGATCAGGCCGCGTGGTTTGCGTTCTTCGACGACCAGCTCCGGCGTCGAGCCGGCGTCGTCAACTCGCTGTTCGCCATCGTGCCTCGAGCGTCGGCCGAGGAGACCGCCGTCGCGATCTGCGAGGAGCTGTCGACCGTGCATCACCTCGATGGCATCGCCCTGGCTCGACTCGACGAGAGCGGTCGGTTCGCGTTGCTGGCGTCGCGTGGCGCAAACGAGTTCGAGCGGGCAGTTCGCCGTCTCACCACGGCGCGGCCGTCGTACCTGTTGAGTCGCGCCGAGCAGCCGTGGATCGAGTTGCCGCAGCCGGGTGCGGGCGCGGCGACGCTCCGGCTGGCGATCGCGCCGATGCGACTCGGAGGGATGACCGTCGGGCTTCTGTTCCTCGGTGCGTCGGCCGTCGCACCATTGCCGGCCCGCGCCCGATTGATCGACGAGCTGCTCGCCGAGGCGATCGACTTCGCGGGGGTGGCGACGGGCCTGCTCGGGTTGTCGCTCCACGCGCGAGCCGAGCGCGACCGGCGCCGTTACGACATGGCGGCGCTCGTGCGCGACGGCGCCTTCGATGCTGCGTTTCAACCGATGGTCGAGTTGCACGACGATCGCATCATCGGGTTCGAGGCCCTCACGCGGTTCCGTGACGGTGTCGGCCCGGAGGCACGGTTCGCCGAAGCCGCGAGCCTCGGACTCGGGGCCGACCTCGAGCTGGCGACCCTGGCCACCGCGATCGACGCGTCGTCACCGCTGCCGGCGGGAACGTTCTTGAGCGTGAACGTGACGCCACAACTCGTGCTCGACCGCCGCGACTCGCTGTGCCGTCTCATCGCGGGGGCAGGTCGGCCGGTCGTCCTCGAGCTCACCGAACACGATGCGGTCGAGGATTACCAGGCCTTGCGCGACGCGCTCCGACGATTCGATCCGGAGGTTCGAGTTTCGATCGACGACGCCGGCGCCGGCTTTGCCAGCTTGCGGCACGTCGTGATGCTCCAACCCGACTTCGTGAAGCTCGATCGCAGCTGGGTGACCGGCATCGATGCCGATCCGACGCGTCAGGCGATGGTGGCGGGCCTTTCCCACTTTGCCCGCACCACAGGTTGCGACCTGGTGGCCGAGGGCATCGAGGTCGAGTCCGAACGCGAGACCCTCAGTGAGCTGGATGTGCGCTTCGGGCAGGGCTTCCTGCTCGGACCGCCTGCGCTCGTGTCGCCATGACCGACATCGATCCGATCGTGGACCTCGCGACCCGCGGCGTGATCGATCTCGTGGAGCCGCCCGAGCCTTCGCTCACGGAGATCACGTGCTCCCCTTCCGTTCGCCGCGCCGCGGCGCGGGCACTCGAAGGCCTCGAGGGCCACCGCCCGCAGTCGTCGTGGGTTGCGGTGTGCACGACGTCGTCGGAGATCATCGCGACATCACCGTCTTGTGCGGATTCGCTCGGTGAGTGGACGCAGCGTGTCGCACAGCGATGGGACGCGGAGACGGCGCCACTCGCGGTCGCATGTCTCGACGGCGACGACAGCCTCGCGACCGAGCAGGCCGCGGCCGCGGCGGAGCTCGTGACGCGCTCGCTCAACGAGATCGTCGCGGCGGAGTACCGTGCCGCGATCGCGACCGCACGCGCCGGGCGCGCCGAGGCCCTCGCCGCGACCGACGCGCTCACCGGTCTCGCCAACCAGCGCGCGTGGTGGGACCGCATCGCGGAGGAGGACGCGCGCCTCGCTCGTTCCGAGGCGACGGCCGTGATCGCGGTGATCGACCTCGACGACCTGAAGGTGGTGAACGACGAACGCGGTCACCTGCACGGAGATCTGCTCCTGCGACTGGCCGGCGTCACCCTGCGGCGCGCCGTCCGGGCCTGCGACGTCGTGGCCCGCGTGGGCGGCGACGAGTTCGCAGTGCTCGCCGTGGACTACGACGGCGACCCGACCGTGTTGTACCGACGCATCACGACCGCGCTCGCCGCGGCGGACATCCAGGCCTCGGTCGGCGTCGCCGTGCCGACGGGGGACGCGTCGCTCCTCGACGCCTACGCTCGGGCCGACGAGGCGATGTATGCCAGGAAGCACCGGAACCGGTCCAGCCCCGGCGAAAGCCTGAGAGCCAGAGTTCCACTGCCTACCGACCAGTAGGTAGGCTTCGGGCATGGATCAGTCCGACCTCCTGCGCGAGCTGACGCCGGTTGCCGAGCGGCTGTACGCCCGTCATGACGAGACCGCCAAAGAGTGGTTCCCTCACGAGATGGTGCCCTGGGACCAGGCGCGGGGATTCGTGCCCGGCGAGGTGTGGGATCCCACCGAGGTGCCGATGCCTGACGGAGTGCGCAGCGCGCTGTTCGTCAACCTGCTGACCGAGGACAACCTCCCGTACTACTTCCGAACGATCGAGGCGCTCTTCGGGGCCGACAGCATCTGGGGGGCATGGGTGCGCCGGTGGACAGCCGAGGAGGGCCGGCACTCGATCGTGATCCGCGACTACCTCACGGTCACACGGTCGGTTGACCCGGTGGCGCTCGAGCGGGCGCGGATGCACCAGGTGAGCACGGGGATCACCCCCGATCCGCAGACGCCGGCCGATGGCCTCGTCTACGTCGCGCTGCAAGAGCTCGCCACGCGCATCGCCCACCGGAACACCGGAAAGTTGCTCGACGACCGCGTCGGCTACGACGTCATGGCGCGGGTGGCGAGCGACGAGAACCTCCACTTCCTGTTCTACCGCGACCTCGTCACGGCTTCGCTCGAGATCGACCCGTCGACGACGGTGCTCGCGCTCGAGCGTCAGGTTCGCGACTTCGAGATGCCGGGCGTCGGCATCGTCGACTTCTCGGATCACGCGTCGGCCATCGCGAAGGCGGGGATCTACGACCTCAAGCTGCACCACGAGCAGATCCTCGCTCCAGTGGTGCTGCGGCACTGGAACGTCGAGCAGCTCGAGGGACTGAGCCCAGAGGCGGAAGATGCCCGATCG
>DASZHU010000210.1:0-3348 GCA_035937605.1 Acidimicrobiales bacterium
AGGTCCACACCTTCTGACCGGTGAGCAGCCACTCGTCACCGTCGCGTACCGCCTTCGTCTGCAACGACGCGAGGTCGGAGCCCGCTCCGGGCTCGCTGAAGAGCTGACAGCCCACGATGTCGCCGCGGTACATCTTGGCCAGGTAGCGCTCGCGGATCTCCGGCTGCGCGTGGGCGAGGATCGTCGGCGCGACCATTCCGAGGCCGATGCCGAAGAAGCTCTGGTTCGGGATGTCGTACCGGCCTTCGATCGACGCGTACACGCGATCGTGCGCCGCGCTCAGCTCGCGACCGCCGAACTCCTTGGGACCCGTGATCCACCCGAGGCCCGCGTCGAAGCGCTTGGCCCGCCACTCCTGCGCTTCCGCGAGCTCGACCTTCTCCGTCTCGCGGTCGACCTCTTCGAACAGCCCGATGTCGTCGTCGCCCTCGCCCCACACGAACGGCTTGTCTTCCGCCATCTTCAACTTCGCGTTGACGTTGAAGAACGCGGTGACCTCCTCGGTGAACCCGTCGAGCGAGACGTCAGGCATCGGTTCCCCCCTGGTGAACTTGACTGCTCGGTCAAGTTAGCGGGACGGGTAGCGTCGGACCAATGCGCCGGTGGCCCCTGTTCGCTCTCGTCGGTTGGACCGCGTTCGTGTGGCTGGGCCGGGTCCGCAACGGCGGCTCGCTGCTGCTCGCGGCGTCGTTCCTGGTGCTGGCCGCGCTGGCGCTGTGGCGCCGGGGCCATTGGATCACCGCCCTGGCCGGGTGGACGGTCGCGGTGTGGGTCGTGCGGACACCGATGATCCTGGCCGACCACCAGTCGGGCGCGTTCAAGGCGGTGCACACCGTGCTCGCCGTCGTCTCAATCGGCTTGGCGATCACCGCCCAGGTGCACGTCCAGCGCCAGCGTGAGGCACCGGCACCCGCCGCCCGCCTTTAGGAACTCGCCGACCGGCGACTCCACGACGGTGAAGCCCCACGCCTCGAGCCGACGGCCGACGCGCGGGGGCGTCACCGGCATCACGATCGTGTCGCCCACTACAACGGAGTTCGCGCAGAACGACAACGCTTCATCGTCCTCGAGCCACAACGGTTCCGGCACGAGCGCGTCGACGACCTTGCGCCCGTACTCGTCCCACCCGGTCGGCGCGCAGAGCGCGCGGCGGTCGTCGAGCGGGCAGAAGGTCAGGTCGACGTGGTACAGTCGTTCGTCGACGAGCTCGACAAGACGCACCGGCACGTCGAGCATCCGGGAGATGACTGGACCGGCGGCGACGTCGGAGCGAGGTCGGTAGCCCGACAGCAGCGCGCCTCCGAAGGGCAACGCGTCGCCTGCGCCCTCGTGATCGATCTCCTCGGGCAGGTCGTGCAGGGTCCAGCCGTGCGCCGCGAACCACGCGGAGAACACCGCGGTCTCCGGCTGCCGCTCGACGTGGCGGAAGTGGCTCGGCACGAACGTCCGGTGGTCGACGAGGCCCGCGTTCGCGGTGAACACGAGGTCGGGGACATGCGGTTGCGGCTCGAGCACCTCCACGGTTGCGCCCGCCGACCGCAGGTTGGCGACGAGCGCCTCCCACTCTGCCTGGCTCCTGTCCCGGTCGACCGACACCTCGCGGTGCATCCACGGATTGATCTCGTACAACACTCCGAAGTGCAGCGGTGGGCACATCAGGTACCGCCGGCCCCACGACAGCTCAGGCACCCAGCGCGTCCGCCAGCTGGTGTACGAACGGCCCGACGTCGGTGACGATGCCGAGGGCCTGGTGGCTGCCGCGGTCAGCGAGCTTCGTGACGACGGCCTGGTTGATGTCGACACAGAACGTCTCCACCCCCGCCGGCAGCAGGTTGCCGGTTGCGATCGCGTGCAGCGTCGACGCCAGCATCAAGGCCACCGTGACCCCCGGAACGAGGGCGCGCATCGCGTCCGCCGCGTCGACGACGTTCGCCATCGTGTCCGGCAGGGGCCCGTCGTCGCGCACGGATCCTCCGAGTACGAACGGCACGCGACGGCGCACGCACTCGTACATCGTTCCGCCGGACACGAAACCGGCCTCGACCGCGGCGGCGATCGATCCGTGCCGCCGGATCTCGTTGATGACGCGAAGGTGGTTCGAGTGCCCGTGCTCGACCGGTGTGCCCTCGGCCACGGAGACGCCGAGGGACGTGCCGAGCACGTTCGACTCCATGTCGTGCGTCGCGAAGCCGTTGCCCGCGAACAGCACATCGATCCAACCGGCGCGAACGAGTCGCGCAACATCCGGCGCGCCGCCGGTGTGCACGACGGCTGGCCCACACACGGCGAGGACCTTGCCGCCCGCGGCACGCGCGGCTCGGATGCGTTGGGCCACTTGCTCGATCAGCAGCGCCTTCGGCTTCTCCGACGACACGTCGGAGTTCATGAACTCGAAGTTCCGCACGTCACGCGAATGCGATGGGGCGCGCACGCGGACGCCGTCGAAGCCCACCACGATCTGGTCGCCCGCCTTGACGCGATGCATCGCGATCGTGCGAATGGCGTCGTCGGTCACCACGAGCCCGCAATCCATCTCGGGGTTCTCCACGGCGCGCCAGTGGCCGGCGATCCGTACCTCGGTGTCGAGGTTCGTGGTCGAGTAGAAGCCGACCGGCAACACGCCATCGCGGTCGGTCGCGAGGAGGCGGGCGTCGCCGAGATCGATCCGGTTCGCGCCGTGCACCTGGAGCTGTTCCAGCAACGCGTCGAGGGTCGTGTCGTCGGACGCCGAGATCTCGATTCGAGTACGGGACGGATCGACGTTGGTCTTGCCGAGCTCGAACTCGGCAATCGTGTAGTCCGCGCCGGCGTCGAGGATGAGGTCGAGCACTTTCGCGAGCAACAGCGAGTCGACGATGTGGCCCTCGAGCTCGACGATCTCGGTCGGCATGCGCAGTCCTAGAGGGGCTTGCCCTCGGTATCGGTCATCGGCACTTCCGCGGCGCCGACGGTGAACTCGGACTTCAGCCTGCCACGGCGCTCGTCGTAGATGTCGCGGGCGATCACCTGGATGATGCCGCCCGCCGGGATCGCCAGCAGCGCGCCGAGGAACCCGAACAGCTCGACCCCCATGAGCACGCTCACGAGCACGGCGAGCGGGTTCAGCCGCACGGTGCGGGCCATGATCGTGACCTGCAGCACGTGGTTCTCGAACTGCTGGTACAGGATGAAGAAGATGATCGTGGCGATGCCCGCAGGTACGGAGTGCAGCAACGCGAACAGGATGGTCGGCACCGCGCCGAGCGTGGCGCCGACGAGCGGGATCAGGTCGGCGAACCCGACGAACAGCCCGAGGGTGGCGGCGTACGGCACGCCGAGGATGAGCAGCATGATCCAGGTGGCCACGCC
>DASZHU010000211.1:0-5886 GCA_035937605.1 Acidimicrobiales bacterium
AGCCAGGATCAAACTCTCCATCGAGAGCTGACATCCTGCCGGATGCCAAACCCAGGCAAAGAACGGTCAACTTTGTGTTTCGTTGTCCGTCAGTGCATTGACTTACAAAGGGTCGATCACCGAAGTGATCGCCCGCACTGGCGTCACCGACATCGACTGTTGGTCGACATCGATTTCGTCCGCTATTCCGTTTTCAAGATGCGCCGCTCCCCGGTTCGGGGTGCCGCAGGCACGCGCTCCCGAAGGGCCGTTGGTGCCGTTGTCTGGTGCCTGCACGAGCCGACTCAGCACAGCGCTGAGGGCCTTCAGAGGCGGAGGGACACGCTACAGACTCCCCTCCGCAACGTCAACCTGAACGGGCGCGCACCACCAGGTGCTGCTGGCGCTTGCCGGCCCTCAGGAGCAGCCAGCGGCCTGACACGAAGTCGTCGGCGTCGACGGTCCGGCTCTCGTCGTCGACCTTGGCGTCGTTCACATACGCGCCGCCCTGGCGCAGCAGGCGCGTGGCCGCGCTCTTCGACGGGGCGAGCTTCGATCGCACCAGGAGGTCGAGCACGGTCGCCGGCAGCTCACCGTCGGTGAGCGTGGTGGTGGGGAGCGTTCCTTCGAGGGCCTCGAGCTGCGCGGCCTGCAGGCCGTCCGTCCACGCAGTCATTCCTCGCTCGGCGGCCTGGGCAGTCGGCTCACCGTGCACCATCGCGACGACCTCGTGGGCCAGGCGTCGCTGCGCCTCGCGACGTTGCGGCGCCTCGGCATGGCGGTGCACCAGATCGTCGATTTCGTCGATCGGCAGCAGCGTGAACCACAGCAGCAGCTGGCGCACCTGGCGGTCGTCGGTCTGCACGAAGTGCTGGAACAGCTCGTGCGGCGTGGTGCGCTGCCCATCGAGCCAGGTGCGGGCGCCCGTGGTCTTGCCCAGCTTGCGGCCGTCGGACGCGGTGAGCAGCGGCCAGCACAATGCGTGGACCGCCGCGCCCGACCGGCGCCGGATCAGGTCGACGCCGGACAGGATGTTGCCCCACTGGTCCGAGCCACCGACCTGGAGCTCGCAGCCCTCGTGCTCGTGCAGCCACCAGTAGTCGTTGGCTTGCAGCAGCATGTAGGAGAACTCGGTGTACGAGATGCCGTGCTCGCTCTCGATCCGGGCCCGCACCGACTCGCGAGCCATCATCTGGTTCACGGTGACGTGCTTGCCGACGTCACGGAGGAACGCGAGCAAGGGGATGTCGCGCGTCCACTCGTAGTTGTCGACCAGCGTCCACTCGCCCTCGTCGCCGAGCACGCGCGCGATCTGCGCCTTGATGGCGCCGACGTTGCGTCGGAGTGAGTCCTCGTCGAGGAGGTTGCGCTCCTCGGAACGACCGCCGGGGTCGCCGACCATGCCCGTGGCGCCGCCCGCCAGCGCGATCGGTCGATGGCCCGCGAGCTGGAAGCGCCGCAGCATGACGAGCCCGATGAGGTTGCCGGTGTGGAGGCTGTCGGCCGACGGATCCATGCCGTGGTACAGCGTGACGGGGCCATCGCTCAGCCGGCGTTGAAGGGCGTCGCGATCAGTGGACTCGTGGATCAGCCCGCGGGCGTCGAGTTCGTCGAGGAGCTCCATCCGCACCACAACCTAGGGCGCGGGTGCCCGAGTGCAGCGACCCATAGCCGCGACAATGAGGGCGTGCGTCGACTGGTCATCGTGCTCACCTGCGCCGTGATCGCCGCGGGGTGCTCGTACACCCAGACCGAGATCGCGCCGGAGATCCAGCCCAACGCGCAGTCCTCGAAGATCTTTGCCGCCGACGGCACGCTGATCACCACGCTGCAAGCGCCCGAGAACCGCATCGAGGTGCCGCTCGACCGCATCCCGGCGGTGCTGCAGAACGCGGTGATCTCGATCGAGGACGCGCGCTTCTACTTCCACCACGGCGTCGACTTCCGCGCCATCTTCCGCGCCGCGCAGGCGAACGCGAGCTCCGGCGCCGCGGTGCAGGGGGGATCCACCATCACGCAGCAGCTCGTGAAGAACACGCTGTTGAACAGCGGCAAGACGCTCGATCGCAAGATCCAAGAGGCATCACTGGCGTGGCAGCTCGAGGAGCACTACTCGAAGCAGCGGATCCTGCAGATCTACCTGAACACGGTGTACTTCGGGAACGGCGCCTATGGCGTCGAGGCGGCGAGCGAGCAGTACTTCGGTCGCAGCGTCGACAAGCTCGACACCGTGCAGGCGGCGACGATCGCCGGGCTCATCCAGGCGCCCGGCGACTACGACCCGATCCTGCATCCCGATGCCGCGGTTGCGAGACGCAACACCGTGCTCCAGAAGATGCAGGAGCAGGGCTACATCTCCCCGGCTGAGCACGACACCGCGGTCGCGCAGCCGATCGGTCTGTCGCCGGTGCCGATCGCCGAGCGTTACGCGGCGCCGCACTTCGTCAACGAGGTGAAGAAATTCGTCGAGACCAATCCCCGCTTCGGTGCGACGCAGGCCGAACGCGACAAGGCCTTGTTCACCGGGGGCCTGCGCATCTACACGACGATCGATCTGCGGCTACAGGCTGCGGCCGAGCAGGCCATCAACGACGTCATGCCCGACCCCGCGGGACCCGAAGCGGCCCTCGTCGCGGTCGAGCCGCAGACCGGCTACGTGCGGGCCATGGTCGGTGGTCGCGACTTCTTCGGCACACAGCCCACCGCCAAGTGCAACCTCGCGATCGGGTGCAAGCCCGACTCCACGCTCAACGGACGCGGCACGGGTTCCGCGTTCAAGCCGTTCGTGCTCGCCGATGCGTTGACCCAAGGGATCCCGCTGTCGGAGATCCTGCCCGCACCCGGGTGCATCCACCTCGATCCGCCGACCGGCCCATGGGATCCCTGCAACGCGGACCCGGGCGAAGGGGCGCCGGGCGGTACCGACCTGATCGAGGGCACCGTGCACTCGTTCAACACGTTGTACGCGCAGCTCATCCTCCAGGTCGGGCCGCAGAGCGCGGTCGACATGGCGAAGAAGCTCGGCATCACGTCGACGCTCAAGGCGCTTCCCTCCGCCGTGCTCGGCGCCAACGACGTGACGGTCCTCGACATGGCGAGCGCATACGGGACGTTCGCCGATCGCGGTGTGCACGTGGCGCCCGTGATGGTCACGAAGATCACGAAGGCCGACGGGACGATCCTCTACGAGAACGTGCACTCGCAGACCAAGGCGATCGATCCCGGTATCGCGGACACGGTCACCGCTGTGCTGCAACAGGTCATCGCCCGCGGCACGGGAACCGCGGCGCAGGAGAACTTCCCCGTCGCCGGCAAGACCGGCACGGGCGAGCAGTACAAGAACGCATGGTTCTGCGGCTACAGCACCTCGCTCGCCACCGCAGTGTGGGCCGGCTTCCCCACCCAAGAGATCACGATGTCGCCGCCCACGACGAGCATCACGGTGTACGGCGGCACGTGGCCGGCACAGATCTGGCAGCGCTTCATGGCCGCGGCGCACGACATCGAGCCGTCGGGCGACTTCGTCGGCCCACCCTCTCCGACCACCACATCGACCACCACTCCCAGCGCCCCCACCCCGCCGGCCGCCGCTACGAACGCGCCACCCGTCCCGGTGCCAGAGGTACGTGGGCGCAGCTGGGCGGACGCGTCGGCGATGCTGCAGCAGGCCGGCCTCGCGCCCGCTCGCTTCGACGTGCCGAACAATGCCGTCGCTCCCGGGACGGTGACCGCGCAGTCCCCGACCGCCGGGATGTCGGCGCCGAAAGGCGCCACGGTCACGCTCGAGGTTGCCGTTGGAACGAAGGACGCGGTTACGGTTCCCAACGTCGTCGGCAAGACGCGCGACGCGTCGGTGGCCGAGCTGAAGCGAGCGGGCCTCGACCCGCAGGTGTCACAGACGCAGTCGCCCGACCCGAACCAACCTCAAGGACGAGTGTGGAAACAATCTCCCCCGGCGGGGACAACGGTCGATCCGGGCACGACGGTCACGATCTTCGTGAACCCGAGCGGCTGATCGAATCCCCGAGGGCCGGGCTCGGGCGCAAAGTGGCCATCGTGGTGGTCGTCGTGTTCGCGGTGATGTGGATCTATGTGCTGTTCATCGCGGGCAGCAACAACGACAACGACACGCTCGACGCGGCGACGTTCCCGGCCGCGGCGGAGCCGGTGTGCGCGAGCGCCCGCACGCAACTAGGGAACCTCGGGCTCGTGAACCAGGTCGCCGCCACCCCGCAGGCGCGAGCCAACCTCGTCGACAAGACCGACGACCAGTTGCGCCTCATGGTGCAGAAGCTGCGCGGGCTCGTGCCGCCACCGAGCAACGACGCGACCGCCATCACGAAGTGGCTCGATGACTGGGACCAGTGGCTACGCGATCGCGGCGACTGGTCGGTGAAGCTGCACGCCGGTCAGGACGCGCCCTTCCTCGAGAAGCAGCGCAGCGACGGCTCGCCCAACAGCAAGGCGCTCGATGCGTTCGCCACTGCGAACAACATGGGCGACTGCACTACGCCCGTGGGCGTGTGAGTCTCGACACGTTCGGGTCGCCGTCCACGTACCACCGCCACGGATGGTCCGCACCGGCACGCAGGCCGATGCGGACGCTGTTGGCGGGACGTCGCGGCGGTGGCACGCCGTCGTCGACGACGGCGACGCCGCGGTCCGCGGTGACGAGGTCGGCGCCGTCGAACGCACGGTCGAGGCCGAAGGCCTGACACAGCTTCGCGGGACCACTGCACAGATCTCGATCGCGCGGCGCGGCCGCGCCCCGAGCCGAGCGCATCTCGTCGAGGCCGCAGAACGGAGCGGCCGCCCGCAGCAGGACCGCGACACCATCGTCGAGCTCTCCACACACGGCGTTGGCGCACCAGTGCATGCCGTACGCGAAGTACACGTACAGACCTCCGGGCGGCCCGAACATCGTGGCGTTGCGCTTCGTCTTGCCCCGGAAGGCATGGCTGCCGGGATCGATGGCGCCGCAGTAGGCCTCCACCTCGACGATTCGCGCCCGCCGGTGGCCGTGAACCAGCACCTTGTTGAGTAGCTCACGAGCGACCACCCTCGGATCGCGCCGATAGAAGGCCCGATCGAGTCTGCGCTCGGTCATGCCGACAGCGCGGCGCGAATGTGCTCCGGCGCGGGCGACGGCGTCTTCGTGCCGATGGCGACTCCGACGTAGACCACCGTGGCCTGGAACACGAGACGCTCCTCCACCGAGCCGTCGACGGTGACGTCGAACGACGTGTTGCCCCATCGCGACACGTGCGGCGAGAGCGTCACGACATCGCCGACGCCGGCCGAGCCGTGCCACTCGACGGTCGCGCGCTTGACCATGATGTCCCACTCGCTGCCGTCACCGAGCACGCCGACGGACCGCAGCCAGCGATCGATGCAGTGGTCGACCCACGCGAGGTAGTGCGCGTTGAACACGACGCCCTGCAGATCGACCTCGCCGTAACGAACCTCGATGTCGAGCGAGTACGTCACGCGGGTTCTGGCGGCAGGCGGCCGCCAAGGACGTCGAGGTGGGTACGGAAGTTCTTCATCTGCTCGGCGACGGGCTCGGGCCCGGCGCCGCCGGGTGTGCGCCGACGGGTGACGGCCACGCCCTTCTCGAGGAGCGCGAGCCCGTCCTCGCCCAGCTCGGGATGGGCTGCGACGAGCTCAGCCAGTGGCACGCGCCGCTCGAGGGAGTCGCGCACGATGCCGCCGACCACGGCGTGGGCCTCGCGGAACGGCATGCCCCGCTCGACCAGCAGCTCCGCGAGATCCGTGGCGGCCGCGCTCGGTGAGTCCGCGGCCTGCTGCATGCGCTCCACGTTGAACACCACGGTGCGAAGGAGCCCGCTCACCGCCGGCAGTGCCAGCGCGATCGTGTCGATCGCGTCGAAGAGCGGCTCCTTGTCC
>DASZHU010000212.1:0-7199 GCA_035937605.1 Acidimicrobiales bacterium
GGCCGCGTACAGTGCGAGTTCGAATCTCGCCGCCGGCACCTCACCTGTCGCTTGTGGCGTTGCCACCGGATGATGTCCGTTGTGTGCAAGCCTGCGCGCCTGTGAGAACCTCGGACGTCACGACGCCGGCGCTGCTGATCGACCGGGCCGCGTTCGAGCACAACATCGCCGCGATGGGCGAGGCCTGGCCGGGCCGCCGCTTGCGACCCCACGTGAAGGCGTGGAAGTGCACCGAGGTCGCTCGCCGCCTCCACGCGATCGGACACATCGGCTTCTGCTGCGCGACGCCGCGGGAGATGGAGGGCATGGCCGCCGCCGGACTCGGCGACGACCTGTTGCTGGCCAATCAGGTCGTGGGCGCGGGGGCCGATCGGGTCGGTGCGCTGGCGCGAAACGATCGGGCGCGCGTCACGGTCGCGGTCGACTCCGATGCGACGATCGACGCGGCGGCGCGGGCCGGCGTACCGGAGGTGTTGATCGACGTGAACGTCGGCATGCCGCGGTGTGGGTGCGATCCCGCAGATGCCGGACGCCTCGCTGACGCGGCGCGCGCCAGGGGCCTCGGCGTGCGCGGCGTGATGGGCTACGAGGGGCATCTGATGATGGAAGACGCCGCGACGAAGGACGAGAAGGTGCACGCGGCCATGGCCTTGTTGCTCGGCGCCCACGACGCGGTCGGCGGAGACGTGATCTCCGGCGGCGGCACCGGCACGTATCGATCGAACCAATGGGTCACCGAGCTGCAAGCGGGCTCGTTCGCACTCATGGACTCCGACTACGGCAAGCTCGACACGCCGTTCCGTCAGGCGTTGTTCGTGTGGGCCACGGTCATCTCGGTGAACGCGTCAGGCTGGGCCGTGCTCGATGCCGGTCTCAAGGCGATCGCGATGGACCACGGCAACCCCACGGTCGAGGGCGGCAAGCTCTGGTTCGTCTCCGACGAGCACACGACGTACTCACCGGCGAAGGGCGATCCGCTCCCGACGGTCGGTGATCGCGTGCGCGTGATCCCCGCGCACATCGATCCGACGATCGCGAAGCACGAGCGCATGCACGTCGTCGTTGGCGACGACGTCGTCGACACGTGGGACATCGACCTCCGGCACTGGTGACCCGGATCGTCAGGCGAGGAGCTCGGCCAGCGCCCGCAGGGCGCGGGCGCGATGGCTGACGCCGTTCTTCTCGTCGGCCGTCAGCTCGCCGAACGTGCGGCCGTCGCCCTCGACGGGCTCGAAGACCGGGTCGTAGCCGAACCCGAAGTGACCCCGAGGCCCGAGCGTGATCGTGCCCTCCACCCACCCTGCGGCGCTCACCTCACGACCGTCGGGAAAGCGCACGAGGGCGACCGTACGAAAACGCGCAAGTCGCTCCTCGGGTTCGGGGAGATCGGACAGCGCGTCGAGGAGCTTCACCACGTTGTCGGCGTACGTGGCGCCAACACCGGCGTAGCGCGCGCTGTAGACCCCGGGTGCCCCGCCGAGCGCGTCGACCTCGAGCCCGGTGTCGTCGGCCAGCGCGGGAAGTCCGGTGGCATCGCAGATCGCGACTGCCTTCAGACGCGCGTTGCCCTCGAGCGTGGGCGCGTCCTCGACCACATCCGGGACGTCGTCCGGCCGCGGCAGCAACTCGATGCCGAGCGGCGCGAGTACGGCTCTGATCTCCGCGACCTTGTCGAGGTTCGCAGACGCGCAGACGAACCTCATCCCCGCGCGCGTGTGAGCGGACGAGGCGTTGGTGCGATCTCGGTCATCTGCTCCTGCAGCGCCACGATCTCGGTGATCCCCTTCACGCCGAGGTCGAGGAGCGTGTCGAGCTCGCCGCGCGTGAACGGCAAACCTTCGGCCGTGCCCTGCACCTCGACGAAGCGGCCGGAACCCGTCATCACGAGGTTCATGTCGACCTCCGCGGTCGAGTCCTCCACATACGCGAGGTCGAGCATCGGGAGGCCGCCGACTATTCCCACGGAGATCGCGGCACACGGCTCGCGCAACGGATGCTGCGCGAGCACGCCGGCCTGCACCAGGCGGGCGAGCGCGTCGTGCAACGCGAGGTAGCCGCCACAGATCGACGCGGTGCGCGTTCCGCCATCGGCCTGGAGCACATCGCAGTCGACGATCACCTGCCGCTCGCCCAACAGGACCATGTCGCACACGGCGCGAAGTGAGCGCCCTATGAGTCGCTGGATCTCCTGCGTGCGACCGGATGGCTTCCCGTCTTTCACCTCGCGCTTCACGCGCTCAACCGAAGAGCCGGGCAACATCGAGTACTCGGCCGTGACCCAGCCCTTGCCACGGCCTTTCATCCAGCGCGGCACATCGTCGTCGATCGACGCGGTGCACAGCACGCGCGTGTTGCCGAAGGCGACGAGCACCGATCCCGCGGGCGCGTCGGTGAAGTCGCGCTCGAAGGTGATGGGTCGCAAGTCGTCCGGTTGTCGTCCGTCGGGTCTCACAGGTCGATCCTCATGTCGATGGTGGCGACGGCGACTTCACCGTCGTAGGTCGTTGCGGCATTCCGGCACGCGAGCGGGTGGTCGGCGCCGGGCAGCAGGTGGGTGAGCACGAGCCGCGGCGCGCGCATCTCGGTGGCGGCGACGCCCGCCTCGGACGCGGTGAGGTGCGCAAACTCTCCAGCTCTGTCTTCGGGGAACGTCGCTTCACACAGCAGCGCACCGATGTCGGGGCCGAGCGCTCTCGGTGACCAGGCCGAGCCGGTGTCGGACGTGTACACCAACGCGGAGCTGCCGGCCTCGATGCGGAGCGCAATCGTCTCGACGGGATGGTCGGTCACCGAACCCCGGAACGAGAGCGGGCCGATCGCGAACTCGGAGCCGTCGGTGATCGTGCGCCACTCGAACACCTCGTCGATCGATCCTCCCTTGGACGCGAGCAATCGCTCACGAGTGTCCGCCGTGCCGTACACCGGAACTGCGCGCCGATCGAAGTAGTAGCCGAGCGCGTTGTGCGCGACGGGTAGCTCGGCCATGTGGTCGGGATGCGCGTGCGAGACGACGATGGCGTCGAGGTCGTGCAGGTCGAGGTGCTCTTGCAGGTTGGCCAGCGTTCCGGGACCGCAGTCGAGCCACACGTTCGTGCCGTTCGACGACACGAGGTAGCCGCTGCAGGCTCCCCCCGGCCCGGCGTACGAGCCGTCGCACCCGAGAACCGTGACGGTCAGGCCCACGGCACGGTGTCCGCGTGCGCCAGCTCGGGCCCGAACAGGTGCCCACCGACGGCGGAGAACGAGGTGGTGTCGCCCGACGAGAAGAATCGGTGCGTCGCGCGGCGCGCGTTCGGCGCCGCGAGATCCGACCCGACGAGACGAGCCCGCACGTCGAACGCCGTCTCGTCCGCAGAGGACACCAGCACGACGTTGCGACCCATGACGTCGCTGATCGTACGGGCGAGGTAGGGGTAGTGCGTGCAGCCGAGCAGGAGCGTGTCGACGTCGGCGGCGCCGACGGGTGCGAGCAGCCGCTCCGCGAGCACGTGCATCTCGTCGCTGCCGGTATCGCCGCGCTCGACGAACTCGACGAAGCCCGGACACGCCGCGCACGTGAGGTCGACTGGCGCGCCGGTTGCGGCAACGGCGCGCTGGTACGCACCGGACGCGACCGTCCCTGCAGTGGCGATGACGCCGATCCGGCCGGACCGCGTAGCACTGATCAGCGAGCGCACCCCGGGTTCGATCACGCCGATGACAGGAACGGCGATCGACGCCTGCAGGTCGTCCAGCGCCGCGGCCGCGGCGTTGTTGCACGCGACGACGAGCAGCTTCACGTCGTGCTCGTCGAGCAGGTACTTCGTGATCTCGTGGGCGAACAGGCGCACCTCGTCGAGGGGTCGCGGCCCGTACGGGTACCGGCCGGTGTCCCCGACATAGACGAGGTCTTCGTCGGGCAGCAGGTCGATCACGGCCCGGGCGACGGTGAGGCCACCGAAGCCGGAATCGAACATCCCGATGGGCCGAGCGTCGCTCACCGCCGGCAAGGGTAGGTTCCACCGCCATGGAGTACTGGCACAACCCCCGTTGCTCGAAGAGCCGTCAAGGCCTGGAGATCCTCGAGGCCGCCGGCTCGAGCTACACCGAACGGCGGTACGTCGACGATCCGCCGACGGCCAAGGAGCTCGATCAGGTGCTCACCGCGCTCGGCAAGGAGCCCTGGGAGATCGCCCGGATGGGCGAGGACGTCGCGAAGGCGCTCGGCCTGAAGTCCCTTCCCCACAACCGCGAGCGGTGGATCGACGTGATGGTCGCCAACCCGATCTTGATCGAGCGTCCGATCCTGATCACCGACGACGGCCGGGCCGCGCTCGGCCGTCCCCCAGAAGACCTGAAGGCGCTTCTCTGACGCCCGTTTCCTGCGACATTGATCAGGGGCGGAAGTCGAAGGCGACCTTGATCGCGTTGCTGTGGTCCTGTGTCGCCAGGACGGTGAACGCGTCGCGCCATTGGTCGAGTCGGAACGTGTGCGTGAGCAGACCCGTGAGGTCGACGCCTCCATTGCACGCGAGGTCGAGGTAGTGGGCGATGCCGTGCTGGCGGACACCGTCGACCTCCTCGACGCCGAACGCGTTGGATCCGACGAAGGACAGCTCCTTGAAGTAGAGCGGCGTGTCCTCCCAGAACGTCGGACCGTGCACGCCTGCCTTCACGAGGGTTCCGCGCGCTCGCAGCACCCGCGAACCGACCTCGAACGTCTCCCGCTTGCCGACGGTGTCGTACACCACGTCGATCGCGCCGGGATGCGCCATCGGCAAGCCGTCCGCCGGCTGCAGCACACCACCTGACCACGCGGCGGCCTCTTCGATCACGTGCAGCGCGGGCTCGTGGGCGATGACCGTCGCGCCGAGCGAGCGGGCCAGGTCGGCCTGGGCGCCGAACCGGGCGACGACGAGCACGTCGACATCGGGATGCAGCGCCCGCACGATCGCCGTCGTGCAGGTGCCGAGCGCACCGGCGCCATACACCATCACCTTGCCCCCGGGCGGCGGCGCGTGACGCGTCACGGCGTGCAGGCTCACCGCGAACGGGTCGGCGAACACGGCGACCTCGTCCGGTACACCGTCGGGGACGCGAAACAGCATCGAGTCGTGTGCGGGCATCAGATCGGCGTAGCCACCCGATGCGTCCTTCGAGGTACCGGAGTGGATACCGGGCGCGATCGGTCCGACGCCGAAGCTCGCGCACAAACTCAAGTCACCCGCGACGCACGCGGGGCAGACGGGATCGACGCCACGCGGCGCGCATGACAGCCATGGGTTCAGCACGACGCGGTCGCCGACCTCGAGCCCCTTCGCCTCCGGCCCGAATGCGACCACATCGGCAACCACCTCGTGTCCGAGCACCTGCGGCAGCGAGAAGAAGCCCTTCATCGGGTTGTCGGGCGTCGCGACATCGCCCCAGTCCATGAAGACCTGCTTGCTGTCCGAACCGCAGATGCCGGTGAGGCGCGGCTTCGTCACGACCCAGTCGGGTCGCAGGAAGCCCGGATCGTCCATGTCGACGAGCCGCATCGGCGTCTGCGCGAGGCCGCGCAGCAACGCGTTGTCCTCGTCAGGGACAGGCTGGGGTTCGGGCCGGACTCCGTACAGCAGCGCTCGCATGGGCGAACCCTAGAAGTAGATGATCCCCTTCGCTCGGGCCTCGACGGCATCGAGATCATCGGTCCAGGCGCCAGTGGACAGGTACTTCCAGCCGCCGTCCGCGAGGATGATGGCGATCACGCCATCGTCGATGGCGTCGGCGCACCGAATCGCTCCACACATGACGGCACCCGAGGAGATGCCGGCGAACACACCGACCTCGGTCAGTCGCCGCGTCCATTCGATCGACTCGCGCGGCTTGACGATCTGCTTGCGGTCGAGCAGCTCGTAGCCGTTGCCGTCCTCGAAGACCGGCGGGATGAACCCCTCGTCGAAGTTCTTCAGACCGTCGACCATCTCGCCGGTCGGTGGCTCGATGGCCCACACCTGGATCTCGGGATTGCGTTCCTTGAGGAACGTGCCGACGCCGATGATCGTGCCTGCGGTGCCGAGGCCGCACACGAAGTGGGTGACCTCGGGAACGTCGCGCCAGATCTCCGGCCCGGTGCTCTCGTAGTGCGCCTTGGGGTTCGCGGGATTGCCGTACTGGAACGGGAACCACCAGTCGTCGTGTTCCCGCGCGAGCGACTGGGCGCGACGCATCGCGCCATTCGAACCTTCGCCGCCCGGCGACGGGATGATCTCCGCGCCCCACACCTCGAGGAGCTGCCGGCGTTCCACCGACACGTTCTCCGGCAACACGATCTTCAGCGCGTAGCCGCGCACCCGACAGATCATCGCGAGCGCGATGCCCGTGTTGCCCGACGACGACTCGACAACGATCTGGCCCGAACCGGGCGTCAGGATGCCGTCCTTCTCGGCTTCCTCGATCATCCACTTCGCGGCACGGTCCTTCACGGAGCCACCCGGGTTCTGACCCTCGAGCTTGGCGACGATCTGTACGCGCGGGTTCGGGCTCAACGCGGACACGTCGACCATCGGGGTTTTGCCGATGAGGTCGAGAACGGAGTCGTAGAGAGGCATCAGCGAGTCGCCCGAGGAAAAGCCGATCGGTTCAGTCGAGAATCGTACCGGCGCCTCGGCGCTCGACCACCACCGGCTCCTCGACCTTCCCGTCGCCGACGATCCGGTAGGAGCGCAGCACGGGTTCGGCCTCGCGCAACGACACGATCGCGTAGTGCCACGCCGGGTCGGGGGCCTGGTCGATGTCGGTCGGCGACGGATACGCGTCGGTGTGCGTGTGGCTGTGCATCACGCCGAGCAGCTCGAAACCACGGGCTTCGGCATCGCGGTCGGCATGCATGTAGTCACGCCCGTCGATCTCGTACACCCTCGCGGACTGCGCCGCGTTGCGGCAGGGATAGAAGACCTCGACTCGGTCGTCCTTGCCTGCCAGCAGACCACATACCTCGAGCGGGTAGCCGTCGAGCGCGAGCCCGATCATCTCGAGGTAGGCGTGGTCAGGCAGCCGCAGCATCGGACCGAGAAAGTAGCCAGCCCACGATCAAACCGAACGCAACGTTGTCGAGCCACTGCGGGATCTGCGGCAGCGCGGTGATGGCGGGCCGGCGGCGGCCGAAGGTCGGGAGGCTCACGGCCGCGATCCCGAGGCCTGCGATCGCTCCCCACACCGCGGTGCGGCGGCGCGGCAAC
>DASZHU010000213.1:0-19430 GCA_035937605.1 Acidimicrobiales bacterium
CGACGGCATCGAAAACGACAGCGAGCATCGTGCGCCCACCTCGCGTCGCGGACCCGACGAACGTGTGGCCCGCCAGATCGGTCGTACCAGTCTTGAGGCCGTTCGCGCCGGGATAGAGGTCGAGGAAGAGGTTGTGGTTCGTGATGTGGTGCGCGATCTGGTCGCCCGCCGTGAACCGGTAGTCGCGGGTGTCGATCATTCCCATCAGGTCAGGGCGAGCGAGCACGGCGCGCGCAACGATCGCGAGGTCGCGGGCGCTGATGCGATCGCCACCCTTGTTGGCGAATTGGTCGTCGAGCCCGGCGGGGTCGTTCAGGATCGGATTGTCGGAGAGCCCGAGACGCGCCGCGGTGGCGTTCGCGATCGGCACGTAGCCGTCGAGGGTCCCGCCCCCGAGCTTTTCGGCGAGCGCGACGGCCGCATCGTTGGCCGACACCATGAGCATCGAGTACATGAGGTGCGCGTACGCCCACACCTGTCCCGCCTTCACGTTGATCTTGCGGGCGGGCATGCCCTCGGCCACGGCACTGATGGGGATGCTGTCGGTCGTCTTGAGCCGTTGCGCCGCGATCAGGGCGGTGAGGAGCTTGATGGTGCTCGCGGGGGGCCGCACGGTGCGGGCGTCCTGCTGCGCGATGACCGCTCCGGTGTCGGCGTCGACCAGCACGTAGGCCTTCGGGAGCGGCGGCTCCGCCGGTCGCTTCGCATCTGCCGGGCCGGCAACAGCCAGCACGAGGGCCACCAGCACGACGGTCGCCCACAGGCGCGCTTGATGCCCGCGCATCTGCTCGACCCTAACGAATCGCCCCCGTACGGTGGTAAATGCTCGCGGTCCTGCCGTTGTCCGAAAGCGGACTCGATTCATGCGACGATGGCAGCGATGCCTGCGGGGTCGAGCACTTCGAGTGGCCTGGCCCAGGCCAGGGCCCGCTATGCCCTCGAGGCGGCCGAGCTCGACCCGAGCGTCGATCTCACGAGGGCGAGCAGCGTCACGAACGAGGTGTGGCTCACCACCGAGTACGCGATCCGTGTGAACCGCCGGCCGGATCACCGTCTGCGCCGCGAGGCCCAACTCGGCCCGTCGCTCCCGAAGGCGATCAAGTATCCCGAGGTCGTCGCCTACGGAATGGGCACCGGGTTCGACTGGCTCGTGCTGCGGCGTGTGACCGGCAACGTGCTGAGCCGCTGCTGGCCGACGATGGCACCGTCGCAGCGCCGGCTCGCCGTTCGGCAGCTCGCGTTCATGCTGCGTTCGCTGCACGAGGCGCGGTCGCCGATCGGTCTCGACGACGTCGGCGCGCCGCAGTTGCTGCAGGGGGGCCAGGGGCAGGCGCCTTCGGCACCATTGCTCGCCGGGCTCGAACGCGTCCGCGGCCTGCCGAACGTGGACCGCGGTCTCGTCGACGCGCTCACCGACCTCGTCCGCAGCACGGATCGTGCGCTCGAGCCCTTCGACGTGCCGACCCTTGTCCACGGCGACCTGACGTTCGAGAACGTGCTGTGGGACGGCGACGAAGTCACGGCCTTGATCGACTTCGAGTGGTCCCGCGCCGCCCCCGCCGACCTCGAGCTGGACGTGTTCCTGCGCTTCTGCGCGTTTCCGGGGCTACACGTCGCGTACGACTACGCCGAGCAGACCACACCGGAGGATTACGAAGAGGTGGCGTGGTGGATGCGTGAGGACTACCCGCAGCTGTTCTCGTTTCCTCGGGCGCTCGACCGTCTGCGGCTCTACGCGGTGGCGTTCGACGTGCGCCAGCTGCTCGCGTCACCTCCGTCCGCGCCGGCCCACGAGCTCGCGCCCGAGCACGAGCTCAACCGGCTCAGCCGCTTGGTGTCCCGGCGCAGCTACCTCGACACCCTCGCCAGCCCCCACGCCCACTGACACCGCCCTCAACGTTCTGGCGTCAACCAGTTCGGAATACCGAACTACCTCACGCCAGAACGGCTAGGACGCGGTCGAGCGGAGTTGGTCGGGGGTCAGGGCGAGGAGGACGTCGCTGCTCGACTCGACCGCGGCCGTCAAGCCGTGCACCTGCGGGAGCAGCTCTTCCACGTAGAACCGCGCCGTCACGAGCTTGGCCTCGTGATACGGATCGTCGAGCCCGAGCCTGCGCGCTGCGATCGCCTGCCGGGCCATGACCCACCCACCGACGACCAGCCCGAACATCCGCAGGTAGGGCGACGCCGCCCCGAGCGCGTCGTTCGAGTTGGACGCGCCGTGCTCGAGGACCAACGCGGTGGCGCGGCGCAACGCGGCAACTGCGTCCGGATACGCGGAACCGACGTCGGGGTCGACCGACTCCATCTCGCGGATGAAGTCGTCCACCACCGCGCCGCCCCTCATCGGGACCTTGCGCCCGACGAGGTCCATCGCCTGGATCCCGTTCGTGCCCTCGTAGATCGCAGCGATGCGGATGTCGCGGTACCGCTGCGCGATGCCGGTCTCCTCGATGTAGCCCATCCCGCCGTGGATCTGGACCGCGAGCGACGCGATCTCGGTGCCCATGTCGGTGCACCACGCCTTCGTGATCGGCGTGAGCAGGTCGACCCGTTCATGTGCCGTGACGCGCGCCGGCTCGTCGGTCGCGTGGCGAGCGAGATCGATCGCTTCGGCGTTCGCGTACACGATGCCGCGCATCGCCTCGACCGTCGACCGCATCGTCAGCAGCATGCGGCGGACGTCGGCGTGCTCGACGATCGGGCTCGACACCCCGGCGGCCGCGCCCAGGGCACGGCCCTGGCGGCGCTCGGTGGCATAGGCGAGCGCCTGCTGATACGCGGACTCACCGACGGCGAGACCGGAGAGCCCGACCGACAGCCGGGCCACGTTCATCATCGTGAACATGTAGCGCATGCCGGCGTTCGGCTCGCCGATCACGTACCCGATCGCGCCGTCGTACTCCAGCGTGCACGTCGGCGACGCGTGGATCCCCATCTTGTGCTCGATACCAATGCACTCGACGCGGTTGCGCGCACCGACCGTCCCGTCGTCGTGGACGAGGAACTTCGGGACGATGAAGCACGAGATGCCCTTCGTGCCGGGCGGCGCGTCCGGTACCCGAGCAAGTACGAGATGCACGATGTTATCGGTCATGTCCTGCTCGCCGTACGTGATGAAGATCTTCTGGCCGCTGATCCGCCACGAGCCGTCGCCATCGTCGGACGGCACCGCCCGCGTCCGCAACGCGCCGACGTCGGAGCCCGCCTCGGGCTCGGTGAGGTTCATCGTCCCGGTCCACTCACCCGACACCATCGGCCGCAGGTAGCGCTCCTGCTGCTCCTCGCTGCCGTGGTGCATCAGCATGTCGATGGCGCCCTGCGTCAGCAGCGGGCACAACGACCACGCCATGTTGGCGGCAGTCAGCAGCTCCTGCATCGCGATCGCGACCAGCCACGGAAACCCGCCTCCACCGTGCTCCGCGGGGAACGGCACGCTCCCCCACCCGGCGTCGACGTACTTGCGATACGCGGCGGCCCACCCGGGTGCGGTCGTAACGGCCTTTGTCGCCGGGTCGAACCGTGCTCCGACCGTGTCGCCGGCATGGTCGATCGGCGCCAGCACCTCCTCGACGAACCTTCCGAACTCGTCGAGGACACCGAACACCGTCTCCGGGTCCGCGTGCTCGAAGCCCGGCAGCTTCGACAGCGCCGGGAGATCGACGAGCTGCTCGAGTGCGAAGCGGATGTCGCGTCGCGGCGCGACGTACTCGACGGTCATGGCCGTCCGGCACCCGGCACGGCGACGCGCACCCGCTCGAGGCGACCGGTTCGCAGCTCGGCCGCCTTGGATGGATCGAGGCCCTTGCTCGTGAGCAGGTAGAGCGAGCGGCGATCGTCATCGCCGAGCATGCACGCGATCGCGAGGCGGTCGCTCGCCGAGACCCGCTCGAGCACGGAACCTCCTGCTTTCACGCGGAGGAACTCCCGCGTCGCCGGCGACGACACCCACACGCAACCTTCGGCGTCGAGGCAGATGCCGTCGGGCATCGCGCCACCCTCGAGCGCGGCCCACTCCCGCCGATCCGTCAACGCACCCGCGTCCGCGATCGTGAACGCGGTGAGGCAACCGCCGAACGACTCCGCGACGATCAGGGTCGAGTCATCGGTGGTGATGACCATTCCGTTCGGGAAGCGCAGCTCGTCTGCCGCGACGCGATGAACACCGCTCGCGAGGTCGACGGCGAGCACAACCGTTGTCGTCGGCTGCTCGCCGGCATGGAGATCGAAGCCGAAGGAGCCGATGTAGGCGACACCGGTTGCGCTCACCACCATGTCGTTGATCGGATGCGGCGTGTACTGCGACAGGTCCGCGATCTCGGACAACGTGTCACCGTCGAAGCGCAGCAGTCGTCGGTCATCCATCGAAACGACCACGAGGCGGCCATCACGATCCCATCCGAGCCCGGACGGAGATCCCTCCACCTCGACGATCCGTTCGAGACGCGAGGTCGCCGGGTCGAAGGTCTTCACCGCGTGGTCGTGCATGTCGGAGAACCACACCCGGCCGTCGTGCCAGCGCGGTCCCTCGCCGAACGCCAAGCCGCCGACGACCACCTCGGGTTCAGTCACGCGCGGCACAGTACCGTTGCGCTGTGAGCACGAACATCGTCATGGGCGTCGACATCGGGGGCACCGGCATCAAGGGAGCACCGGTCGATCTCGACAAGGGCGAGCTCGCGGGCGAACGCGTCCGCATTGTCACGCCGAAGCCGGCGACGCCGAAGGCGGTCGCGGACGTGGTGGCCGACGTCGTGAGCCATTTCGGTTGGGTAGGACCGGTCGGCGCCACGTTTCCCGCGGTGGTGAAGAACGGCGTCGCGCTCACTGCCGCCAACGTCGACAAGGAGTGGATCGGCGCGGATGCGGCCGATCTGTTCGCGCAACGCCTCGGCGCTCCGGTCACCGTGCTCAACGACGCCGACGCGGCCGGGCTCGCAGAGATGCGCTATGGAGCCGGTCGCGACAAGAGCGGCGTCGTCGTGATGATCACGCTCGGCACCGGAATCGGCTGTGGGATGTTCGTGGACGGTCGCCTCGTACCCAACACCGAGCTCGGTCACATCGAGATCGGCGGCAAGGACGCCGAGCGCATCGCGGCCGACAGCGTGCGTGAGCGCAAGAAGCTCTCCTGGAAGAAGTACGCGGCGCGGGTCGAGGACTACCTGCGACGACTCGACGCTCTCATCTGGCCCGACCTCGTCATCATCGGTGGCGGGGCCAGCAAGAAGGCCGACCAATTCCTTCCGCGCATCCACGTGCGGCCGCCGGTCGTGCCCGCGTTGCTGCAGAACGAAGCGGGCATCGTGGGCGCGGCGCTCGCCGCGAACGAGGCGGGCGCGTGAGCGGCGATGCGGTACTCACCACCGGTGCGAACTCCGGCATCGGCCTCGCCACCGTCATCGAGTTGGCCCGCCGCGGCCACCGGTCGATCGGCTCCGTACGCAGCGACGCCAAGGCGGACGTCGTGCACAAGGCCGCGGCCGACGCGGGCGTCACGGTCGAAACCGTGTTGCTCGACGTCACCGACGCCGACGCGTGTCGGGCCGTCATCGACGATCTCGACGCCGATCTGTTCGGGCTCGTGAACAACGCGGGCTACGGCATGACGGGCGCGATCGAAGACGTCACCGACGAGGAGGCCCATCACCTCTTCGAGACGATGGTGTTCGCCCCGATGCGTCTCGCCCGGCTCGCGCTACCGGGCATGCGCGCCGCGGGTCGCGGTCGCATCGTGAACGTGTCGTCGATCATGGGCCGCACCACCACCCCGCTCACCGGCTGGTACCAGGGCGCGAAGCACGCCCTCGAAGCCTCCTCCGATGCGCTGCGTCTCGAGGTCGCAGGTGCGGGCGTGCACGTGGTGCTCGTGGAACCCGGCGGCTTCAAGACGAGCATCTGGGAAGACCTCGAGCGCGACATCGACCAACGCGGCGACTCGAGGTTCGGCGCCGCCTATCGGCGCACGCAGCAGCTGATGCAGCTGAGCTCGCCGATCATGGGCCAACCGCAACAGTGCGCGAAGGTCATCGCCAACGCGTTGTCCGCGCGGCATCCACGGGCCCGCTACCTCGTCGGGCTCGATGCCGTGGCGCTCGCCGCCGCGGACCGCTTCACCCCGACGATGCTCAAGGACCGCGTCGTCCGGTTCACGCTCGGGCTGTGACCCTGCTGTTGGTGGCCACCGGTGGCACGATCGCCAGCCGGCGGCAGGCCGATGGCGGTGTTGCCGTCGCGCTCTCCGGTTCGGAGCTGCTCGACACCGTCGCGGACCTCGACACACACGACATCGAGGTGATCGACGCCGTCCACGGCGCGAGCTGGAACTTCGATCTCGCGACGATGGCAGCCGTCGCGACAGAGGTGCGCGACGCGCTGACGAGCGGCGGCGCGGGTGCCGTCGTCGTCACCCATGGAACCGACACGGTCGAAGAGACGCTCTGGCTGACCGACCTGCTCGCGGGGCACGCGACCGAGCTCGGACCCATCGTGTTCACCGCATCGATGCGCAACGCCGGCGAAGCCGACGGGGATGGTCCGCGGAACCTCCGCGCCGCGATCGACGCGGCACGGGCCTCGACGAACCGCGGACGCGGTGCGTTGCTCTGCGTCGACGGTGAAGTGCACGAGGCGCGCTGGGTGACGAAGACCGACACGCAGTCGGTGCACACCTTCAAGTCGTTCGGCGCACGGCCATGGACGCGCCCGGACGTGAGCGGCAACATCGAGACGGAGGTGGTTGCCATCCGCTCCTACGGCGGTATCGACGGCGGCATCATCGCATGGCATCTCGCACACGGCGCCCGGGGACTGGTGATCGAAGGCACAGGCGCCGGCAACGTCGCGGGGTCGCTGGTGCCGGGCATCGAAGCGGCAATCGCCGCAGGTGTGCCCGTCGTGGTCGCCAGCAGGTGTCTGACCGGTTCGGTCGCTCCGGTCTACGGCGGGCCAGGTGGCGGGCACAGCCTTGCGGCGATGGGAGTGATCGGCGCGGCGGAGCTGAACGCTGCCAAGGCGCGGGTCGCGCTCGCCGTGGCGATGGGCTCCGACCCCACGATCGACGCGGTCCGTTCGTGGTTCGAGGCGCTCGCCTGATGCTCGACCTTCTCGTGCCCGGCGTGTACGCGTGGCTGCAAACGCCGGCCGCGCCGGGACGGGCCAACGCCGGCGCGGTCGTCGATGCCGACGGGGTCACGGTCATCGACACCCTCCTGAGCGCCCCCCAGTGGACACCGCTCGCCGCCGCGGTCGACGAGCTCGGCCTGCCCGTTCCGCGAGTCGTGCTCACGGGCAGCAACGCCGAGTACGCGGGCGGCACCGCGCGGTTCCGGACAGCCGCGATCTTCGGGCGCCCCCAGACCAGCGCGCACCTCGACCAACCGGCCGATCCCGCGATCCTGCGCCGGATGTACCCGGAGCTCGCGAACGAGATCGACGACGAGTTCGCGACGCGTCCGGTGAGCCACGTGGTCGACGCGGCGGTGCAGCTGACGCCGGCCTTGACCGTCATCCCGATGCGGGGTCAGCAGGAGGAGAACCTCGTGGTCGTCGTTCCGGCTGCGGACATCGTCTTCGCGGGAGCGATGTGCTCCTTTGGAGTCACGCCCATCGCGCACCAGGGCGATCCGGCTGCGTGGGCCGAGTCGCTCGACCAGCTGCTCGACCTCGCGCCGATCGTGGTGCCTGGCCACGGACCGATCGGCGGCGAGGAGGACGTGCGCGAGCTGCAGGAGTACTTGCGGGCCTGCGTCGCCGCCAACGGTGATCCGTCGCGAATCGGCTCCGGACCCTGGGACGGGTGGACGGGACGCGAGCACGACGTGATCAACGTCGAGCGCGCCGCGATGCTCGCGCGTGGCGACGACGGGATCCCGCCGTCGCTACTCGAACGCCTGGGCCTCTAGCACGACGGTTGCGGGCGCGGGCGAGGAAGATCGCCGCGCTGAGCGACGCGACCACCGGGATGGCGAGGGTGAGCAGCGACATGACGGTCAGGTCGATGGTCGTGGGCCCAGTTCACCAGGAGATGTCCCACACCGCCTGATCCGATTGCGAGCACGACGATCCACCCCCACGCGTCGAGACCGCCGGGGTCGAGCCGCTGACCCGACAACAACGCAATCGGCGCCACGGCCACGACGGCGACCAGCATCATCGCGGTGAGGTACTCGAACGGCGCGACCTGTCGACGCCCCCGCGACCGGACGCCTCATCGGGTGTCGACGCGCTGGAACGCTTCCGCGTACGAGCCGTCGGGAAGGCCGACGGTCTTCGCCACGGCCGCACCCCACGTGCGGATCAACGTGTCCATCGCATCGGGATCGCCGATCTGGCTCGCGTGGCACAGCAGCGCCTTCACCTTGCGATCGATGACGCCGGACGTGTCGACGTGGACGTTCACGGCGGGTCCGCCCATCATCCAGATCTCCGGCACGGTCCACGGCTCGTAACCCTCGTCGAGCAACTCAACATGCGCGAACCGGTTTCGCGAGTCCGGATAGACCGCGGCGAGCGCCCCTTCCCCCGCGGCGAGGTGGTCGGGATGGCTCGCGTAGATGCGGTCGAAGTTCCGCTGCGGCGACTGGCACACCACGCGTTGCGGGCGGACCTCACGGATCACCCGGCTGATGTCACGCCGGAGCTCGAGACTCGGCTCGACCCGTCCGTCCGGATGACCGAGGAAGCGCACATCGCTGACGCCGACGACCTCAGCCGCCGCCGTTTGCTCGGAGCGTCGGATCGCCGCCATCTCGTCCCGAGTGATCGAGGCGTCGGACCCGCCGGCCTCGCCGCTCGTCACGATGCAGTAGGTGACCCCGATGCCCTGCTCGGTCCAGGTGGCGACCGAACCGGCCGCGCCGAAGTCCACGTCGTCCGGATGCGCGGTGACGATGAGGATCCGCTCGGTCTCCTGCTCGTGCCGCATCGAATCAGGTTAGGTGGAGCCACCCGCTGACCCACCCGCCACGCGCTCGGACGTCGCGATTACGTGTTCTGCGCGGTCATGCCGCCGTCGACGATGAGGACGGCGCCGTTGATGTACGAGCTCGCCGGCAACGCGAGGGACAGCACGGCGTGGGCGATCTCCTCGGGCTCGCCGTAGCGCCGAAGCGGCACGCGTCGACGGGCGAACTTGTCCTTGGCTTCGTCGGGGATCAGCGCGGTCATGCCGGTGCGGATCGGACCGGGGCACACGCAGTTCACTGTCACGCCGCGCGCGCCCAGCTCCACGGCGAGACCGCGCGTGAGACCGATCACCCCGTGCTTCGACGCGGTGTACGGCGAAATGCCGGCGGTGGCACCAACCCCTTCCGTCGACGCGATGTTGACGATGCGGCCCTCACCGTTGCGCAACAGATGAGGAAGGCAGGCTCGAACCAGTCGCGTGTACGCCTGCAGGTTCACATCGAAGGTCGCGGCCCACGCATCCTCGTAGCCGGCACCGTCGATCGGTGCGGGAAGCGAAATGCCTGCGTTGTTCACGAGCACGTCGATCGGTCCGTGGTGCTCGACGATGTTCGCCACGACGCCGACGACACGGCCACCGTCGCGCACGTCGAGCGCCCATGCGGCCGCGCGACCGCCGGATTCGAGGATCTCTTCGGCCACCTTGGCGGCGCCTTCGAGGGTCACGTCCGTCACCGCGACGAAGGCGCCCTCGTCCGCGAACAGGTGGGCCGTCGCCCGGCCCATCCCACTCGCCGCGCCGGTCACGAGCGCGACGCGATCGGCAACGGAGCGGCTACGGATCGACAGGCGAGGGCTCACGGCGGCGGACAGTACCCTCCGATGATGCTCGTGGTGCTGGGCGTCTACCGCGCCGGCGACTGGGTCATGGCCGTCGTCACGGCGACGTTCGCATGCATCCCGCTCGGCATCTCGGTGTGGGCGCTGCTCGACGCCGCCCATCGACCCGAGTGGGCGTGGGCGCTCGCGGGCAAGCGCAGGGTCGTGTGGATGGCCGCGATCATGTTCGGCGTGTTGACCGTGATCGGCGGGCTGATCATCTCGTCCTGGTATCTCGCCGTAATTCGACCGCGCATCCGCGCCGCGGAGCAGGGCGATGTCAGCGCGTGACGAGAAGGTGGGGAGGCGGCGGTCCGTAGCGACCGCGCACGAAGTCGAGCAGACCGCGTAACCGGCCCTCGACGTTCCAGTAGGGCCCGCGACGTGACGGCGAGACCGCGCCCGACCCCAGGTGCCACAACGCGATCACGAATCGGATGAACGCGTGGTACGTGCCGGAGTGCTCCCGCACGAGCAACAGCGTGTTGCGCAGCTGCAAGTAGTCGATGGCGGCCGACGACGATCCGACGTATGGGTTCTTCACCATCGCGCCTCGAACGAGGCCGCTCTCCCATCCCAAGCGCTTGGCCCGCAGCGCGAGGTCGGCCTCCTCGCAGTACGCGAAGTAGCGCTCGTCGAAGATCCCCACCTCCTCGAGGCACGCCCGGCGAGCGAACATCAGCGTGCCGTGCGGGTGACCCGCAGGCTCCCATCCCTCCTGCACCGTCGCAGGCGCCAGGATGCCGCCGAAGTACGGGTCGATCACCGGTGTCGCGCCGTCGCCGACGTCGGCACAGGCCAAGCCCGCCCGAGGACGTGTCGCGAGAACCTCGAGCATGTGGCTCAGGCACGTCGGCTCGGGCAAGGCGTCGTGCGGCGCGAGCACGACCCACTCGCCGGCATGCGGGTCGGCCAGGAACCGTCGGTACCCCACGTTGGCGCCCGGCCCGAACCCGAGGTTGGCGCCCGTCTCGACCACCACGACGTCGTTGCCCTCGATCTCCGGCAGCTGCCGCGAGCCGTTGTCGACCACCGCGATCGCGACGGGCACGTCTTGCGCGCGAAACGCGTCGATCGTGTCCGCCAGCCGGCCGGGCTGGTCTCGATGCACGAGGACCACGGAAATCGGTTGCACAAACCGTCGATGCTGTCAGAGTCAGCCGCAGACCGACGAACGCGCGGGCGCCGCCGCCGGGTCGCCGGTCGCGGCGGCGGCAACGGGCACACCGGAGGCGCGGAACCCGTCGAGCAAGGTGCGCAGCCGCGACGCGGGGACCGCGAGGCCCTGTCCCCCTGCGTCGTCTCGTGCGAACGCGAGACCGACGATGCGACCATTGGCGTCGAGCAGCGCGCTCCCCGACTGGCCCACCTGCGGCTCGGGGCTGAACCGCAGCACGGTCGTGCCGTCGCGCACGAGCAGGCCGTCGACCGTCCCGTCGACGAGAGTGAGGTTTCCCTGCGGGTAGCCGGCGATCAGCACCTGCGATCCCGGCGCTGGATCCTGCGACGCGATCTCGGCGGGCAGAAGGGCGGCGCCGGACGTCACGAGCACCGCGACGTCGTCGCCTCCAGGCGCCTGCTCGATGCGGTCGGTGGCGAGAAGGTCGCTCGCGCACCGAGTCACGAGCATGACGTTGTCGCGAGTGAGATGGGCGTTGGTCAGCACGACGTGCGCGCCGACGCTGATCCCCGTGCCGGTGTCGAACGCACCCTGTCCTCGACTCTCGACGCGCACCGTCTCGGTGATGGCCCGCTCGCGGGAGAGGACCGGTGGCGGCCAGAACGATGGCGGCAACGCCGAGTGCCGCGGTGCCGTCTGCGCCGGTCCGAGCGCGAGCGTCACGAGCGCGACGGCGCCGATGGCCGCGCGCCCGGGGTTCACATCAGCGGGCGTGCGTCGGGTGTGATCGGCGCCGGCAGCGCCGTCGCGCCCATGAGCCACTCGTCGACCGCGGCCGCGCAGGCCCGGCCCTCGGCGATCGCCCACACGATGAGGCTCTGGCCGCGACCCATGTCGCCGCACACGAACACGCCGTCGCGGTTCGTGGCGAAGGTGCCGTCACGATTCACGTTCCCGCGCTCGTTCAGCTCGACATCGAGCTTCTCGAGCACTCCGGCCCGCTGCGGGCCGACGAAGCCCATCGCGAGGAGGACCAGCTCGCATTCGAGCTCGAACTCACTGCCCTCGATCTTCTCGAACCTGCCGTCGATCATCTCGACCTCGTGAGCCCGTAGCGCTCGCACGTTGCCGTCGTCGCCGCCGAGGAAGCACTCGGTGTTGACCGAGAACACCCGCTCGCATCCCTCTTCGTGGGCTGACGACGTGCGGAAGATCATCGGCCACGTCGGCCACGGGTTCGCGCCCGGGCGCTCGTCGGGGGGGCGAGGAAGGATCTCGAACTGGTGGATTTGCGCGGCGCCGTGCCGGATCGCGGTACCGAGGCAGTCAGCCCCCGTATCACCACCGCCGATGATCACGACGTTCTTGCCGTGCGCGGTGATCGGCGGCTCGGTGAGATCCCCTTCCTGCACCTTGTTGGCCCACGGTAGGTACTCCATCGCCTGGTAGATCCCCGCGAGCTCCCGTCCCGGGATCGGGAGGTCGCGCCACGCCCTCGCACCGCCCGCCAGCACCACGGCGTCGTACTGGTCGAGCTCGCCGACGGGCACGTTCTCACCGACGTCGGCGTTCGTGCGGAAGGTCGTGCCCTCGGCTTCCATCTGCTCGATGCGACGATCGAGGTGACGCTTCTCCATCTTGAACTCCGGGATGCCGTAGCGCAGGAGCCCACCGATGCGATCGGCGCGTTCGTACACCACGACGTCGTGCCCGGCGCAAGTGAGCTGTCGCGCGGCAGCCAGCCCGGCGGGCCCCGACCCGACGACCGCGACCCGCTCGCCCGTCTTGTTGGTGGGGGGCATCGGCACGACCCAGCCCTCGTCCCAGGCGCGATCGACGATCGAGACCTCGACCTGCTTGATGGTGACCGCGTCCTGGTTGATGCCGAGCACGCACGCGGCCTCGCAGGGTGCGGGGCACAACCGTCCGGTGAACTCGGGGAAGTTGTTCGTGGCGTGCAGCCGGTCGATCGCGTCGCGCCAGTGGTCGCGCCACACCAGATCGTTCCAATCGGGGATGAGGTTGCCGAGCGGGCAGCCGTTGTTGCAGAAGGGAATGCCGCAGTCCATGCAACGCGACGCCTGCGCGCGCAGCTCCCCTTCAGCGAACGGCTCGTAGACCTCCTGCCAGTCGAGGATGCGCACGGGCACCGGCCGCCGCGTCGGCAACTTGCGCCCGTGCTTCAGAAACCCCGCGGGATCAGCCATCGATCCCCCCACGGTCGACACGGGCCCTAGCCATGGGCGGCGGCCATGATCGCTTCGTCCACGTCTCGACCCTGCTCCTCCGCGAGTCGAACGGCCTCGAGCACGCGCTTGTAGTCCTTGGGGAACACCTTGACGAACTGACGCACCTCGTCGTGCCAGCGCGCCAGGATGCGCGCCGCGACCGCAGAATCCGTCTCCGACTGGTGCTTGCGGATGATGTCGCGCAGCCACTCGCGATCGTCGTCCTCGAGGGGGTCGATGTCGACCATCTCGAAGTTGAGGCGCCGGGCGAACGTGTCGTCGGGGTCGTACGCGAACGCGAGGCCGCCCGACATGCCCGCGCCGAAGTTGCGCCCGGTCGGCCCGAGCACGACAACCTTGCCTCCGGTCATGTACTCACAGCCGTGATCGCCGATCCCCTCGACCACTGCCGTGGCGCCGGAGTTGCGCACGCAGAAGCGCTCACCCACGACGCCGCGGATGAAGCACTCCCCTCCGGTCGCGCCGTACAGGATCACGTTGCCGGCGATGATGTTGTCCTCCGCGACGAAGTCGGGATGACTGTGCAGCGCCGGGCGCACGACGAGCCGCCCACCGGACAGACCCTTGCCGAAGTAGTCATTGGCGTCGCCCTCGAGCCGCATCGTGATGCCGCGCGGCACGAACGCACCGAACGACTGACCAGCCGAACCGCTGAACGCGATCTGGATCGTGTCGTCGGGCAGGCCATCGGCGCCGTAGCGCTTCGTGACCTCGTGACCGAGGATCGTCCCGACGGTTCGGTTCACATTGCGAATGGGGAGCTCGAGCGTCACCGGCGACGCGTCCTGCAGCGCCCCCTCGCACAGCTGTACGAGCGTCTGGTCGAGGGCGCGGTCGAGGCCGTGATCCTGGCGCTTCGTGCAGTACCGGTCCTGCTCCCACGGCGATTCGGGCACGTGCAGGATGGGTGACAGGTCGAGGCCACCCGCCTTCCAGTGCTCGATCGCCGCCTTCGTGTCGAGCGACTCGACATGGCCGACCGCCTCCGCGAGGGACCGGAAACCCAACGCCGCGAGGTACTCACGCACCTCCTCGGCGATGAACTCGAAGAAGTTCACGACGAACTCGGGCTTCCCGTTGAACCGTTGCCGCAGCACCGGGTTCTGTGTGGCTACGCCGACGGGACAGGTGTCGAGGTGGCAGACGCGCATCATGATGCAACCCGAGACCACGAGCGGCGCGGTGGCGAAGCCGAACTCCTCTGCACCGAGCAGCGCGGCGATCACCACGTCGCGTCCCGTTTTCAGCTGGCCGTCGGTCTGCACCACGATGCGATCGCGCAGGCCGTTGAGCAGCAGCGTCTGTTGCGTCTCCGCGAGACCGAGCTCCCACGGCGCGCCGGCATGCTTCAGTGACGTCAGCGGCGACGCACCGGTACCGCCGTCGTGACCGCTGATCAGCACGACGTCGGCCTTGGCCTTCGACACGCCGGCCGCAACGGTGCCGACGCCCACTTCGGCGACGAGCTTCACGTGCACACGCGCCTGCGGGTTCGAGTTCTTGAGGTCGTGGATGAGCTGCTTGAGGTCCTCGATCGAATAGATGTCGTGGTGCGGGGGCGGCGAGATCAACCCGACGCCGGGCGTGGAGTGCCGCGTCTGTGCGATCCACGGGTACACCTTGGCCCCGGGTAACTGCCCACCCTCGCCCGGCTTCGCGCCTTGCGCCATCTTGATCTGGAGGTCGTCGGCGTTCGTCAGGTACTCCGACGTCACGCCGAAGCGGCCGGACGCGACCTGCTTGATCGCCGAGCGCCGCAGGTCGCCGTTCGGATCGCGTTCGAACCGATCGGCGTCCTCCCCACCCTCGCCCGTGTTCGACTTGCCGCCCAAACGGTTCATCGCGATCGCGAGGTTCTCGTGCGCTTCCTTCGAGATCGAGCCGTACGACATCGCGCCCGTGCAGAACCGCTTCACGATCGCCTCGACCGGCTCGACCTCCTCGATCGGGATCGGTGGACGTACTCCCTCCTTGAACGTGAACAGGCCGCGCAACGTGGCGAGCTGCTGCGACTGGTTGTCCACGAGGCCCGTGTACTGCTTGAAAATCTCGTACCGCTTCGTGCGAGTCGCGTGCTGGAGCTTGAACACGGTCTCGGGGTTGAACAGGTGGAACTCGCCCTCGCGCCGCCACTGGTATTCGCCGCCCTGCCACAGCGACCGGTGGGCGGCCTCCTCGGGCCGGTCGAGGTACGCGAACGCGTGCCGTGCCGCGACCTCGTCGGCGAGCACGTCGAGCCCGATGCCACCGAGACGCGACGTGGTGCCCGTGAAGTACTCGTCCACGAGCGCGTGCCCGAGACCGATCGCCTCGAAGACCTGCGCGCCGGTGTACGACGCAACCGTGGAGATGCCCATCTTCGACATCACCTTGAGCACGCCCTTGCCGCAGGCCTTGATGTAGTTGCGGATGGCCTGGCCCTTGGAGAGACCGGGAAGGAAGCCCTCGTTGATCATGTCGTCGATGGTCTCGAACGCGAGGTACGGGTTCACCGCCGCGGCCCCAAAACCGAGCAACAACGCCATGTGGTGCACTTCGCGGGCGTCACCGCACTCGACGACGAGACCCACCCTCGTGCGCGACTTCTCGCGGATCAGGTGATGGTGCACAGCTGACACGAGCAGCAACGACGGGATCGGCGCGAGCGCCTCGTTCGAATGGCGGTCCGAGAGGATGATCAACTTCGCGCCGCCCTCGATCGCCTCGCTCACACGCGCCCGCACGTCGTCGAGGGCGCGGCGCAGGCCGGCACCGCCTTCGGCGACGGGGTACAGGCCGTCGACTGCGAACGGCTTGAAGCCCGGCTGATCGCCGTCTTCGTTGATGTAGAGCAGCTTGGCCAGGTCGCTGTTCGACAGGATCGGCGTTGGGAGCACGATCTGCCGGCACGAGGCCGGTGTCGGCTCGAGCAGGTTGCCCTCCGGGCCGAGCGTCTTCGACAACGACGTGACCAGCTCTTCACGGATCGCGTCCAGGGGCGGGTTGGTCACCTGCGCGAAGAGCTGCTGGAAGTAGTCGAACAACAACCGGGGCCGGCTCGACAGCGCCGCGATCGGCGTGTCGGTTCCCATCGAGCCGATCGGCTCGTATCCGTTCTTCGCCATCGGCGAAACGAGGATCTTCAGCTCTTCGGTCGTGTAGCCGAACGTGCGCTGCTGCTTGATCACCGAACCGTGCTGGGGCACGAGGAAGTTCCGGGTCGGAACGTCGTCGAGGTGCACGAGCCCCGCGTGCAGCCACTCGTCGTACGGATGCAACCCCGCGAGATCGGACTTCAACTCGTCGTCGCCGATGATCCGGCCCTGCGCGGTGTCGACGAGGAACATCCGACCCGGCTGCAGGCGCCCACGCTGCACGATCTCGGCCGGGTCGATGTCGAGCACGCCCACCTCGCTCGCCATCACGACCATGCCGTCGGCCGTCACCCAGTAACGCGACGGCCGAAGGCCGTTGCGGTCGAGCACCGCACCGATGACCGTTCCGTCGGTGAACGCGATGGACGCGGGGCCGTCCCACGGCTCCATGAGTGACGCGTGGAACTGATAGAACGCGCGCTTGTCGGGCGGCATCGACTCGTGGTTCTCCCATGCCTCCGGGATCATCATCAGCACCGCGTGAGGAAGGCTGCGGCCTCCGAGCTGCAGCAGCTCGAGCACCTCGTCGAAGCGGGCCGTGTCGGACGCACCCGCGGTGCAGATCGGCAGGGCTCGCTCGAGCCCGTCGATCGCGTTGCTGCGCAACAGCGCCTCGCGAGCTCGCATCCAGTTCTCGTTGCCCATCACGGTGTTGATCTCGCCGTTGTGCGCGATGATCCGGTACGGATGCGCGAGCGGCCACGACGGGAACGTGTTGGTCGAGAAGCGCGAGTGCACGAGCGCGAGCGCAGACTCGAAGCGCTCGTCGTCGAGATCGGGATAGAACTCCCGTAGCTGTTGCGTGACAAGCATGCCCTTGTACACGAGCGTGCGCGCCGACAGCGACGGGAAGTACACGGGCGTCTCGCGCTCGAACCGTTTCCGGGCCACGAACGCCCGGCGGTCGAGCTCGATCCCGGTCGCGGGCGGCGCGTCGTCGGCGGTGGTGAGGAACAGCTGCTTGAAGACGGGCATGGCGTCGCGCGCCATCTGGCCGATCATCGAGTCATCGGTCGGCACGTCGCGCCACGCGACGACCCGAAGGTCCTCGCTCGCCGCGATCTTCTCGATCGTGGCCATCGCGCTCGTGCGCTCGTCGGTCCCCCTCGGCAGGAAGGCACAGCCCACCGCATACGAGCCTGCGGGCGGCAGCTCGGCGTCGAGGACCGCCCGGAAGAACCGGTCGGGCACCTGGATCAGGATCCCGGCGCCGTCGCCGACGTTTGCCTCGGCACCGGTCGCGCCACGGTGGTCGAGGTGGCAGAGCGAGGAGATGCCGAGCTCGACCATGCGGTGCGAGGCCCGGCCGTGCATGTCGACCACGAAGCCGACGCCACAGGCGTCGTGCTCGAACGCGGGGTCGTACAAGCCTTGCTTGTCAGGCATAGTGGTCATCCCTACGGGCGTCGGATCGGATCGGTCCAGGCGCTCTCGAGACAACATTGGCCCGACAGCAGTCAGAAGATTGTAGTCACACCTACCTTCGGGAGCCGAGCCCAAAGGCGAGGCGACCCATGGGCACAGTGTCCCAGTCGGCAGGCGCCGCCTGCCGACCATCTGTTCCCAGCGATCGTCCTGACATCCACTCGCGCTACTTGTTGTCCCAATCCTTGTGGGCTTGCTTCTGGGACGCCTGCTTCTCGTGCTTGGCGGCCCGCTTCTCTTTCAGCGATCGACCGGGCTTCTTGGCCTGGCTCGACGGTTTGGACTTCTCACCCATGGGCCCAGCGTACGACGGGACCGCCACTCAGATGGGGTCAGTTGACTGCACGCCGCCCGACTGCACGTGCTCAGTCCAAACCGAGCCATCCCAATAGCGCTGCTCGTGGCGGCCGGACGGATCCGCGGCCCACGTGCCGGCGGACGCGGGCGCCGCCTGCGCACCAGCCAACATCGAGTCCGCGAGGTCGATGTCCTTCTGGAAGCGCCTCGCGATGTAGAGCCGCTCCCCGAGTGACTCGCTCTTGTACCAGAGACGCCCGTCGAACGGCCCAATGCGCGTCGCCCGCGGCAGCTCGCGCAGCACCGAGTTCACCGGCGTCATGCGGAAGCGTCCGGACTTGCAGACCATGATGCGCCGATCGGTCACCACGACGACTCGGTACGCATTCGTGATGATGATGATCCAGTACGAGATCAGTGCGAACCACTGGCTCGTCGTCTGCGCCGCGAAGACGGCCTGCACGGTCTCGCCTGGTTGGAGGTAGGGCGCGGCGTTGGCGCGCATCGAATCCCGAATCGCCATGCGCACCAGCTTGGCGCAAACTTGCGGCGTGGAGAGCCCGCCGGTCATCGACCTGGCGCACGGCGTCGACGCCGTCGCGGAGCAGATCGACGTCGCCTGTCGCGACACCGGCTTCTTCTTCGTAGTTGGGCACGGCGTTCCGGCTGCCCTGCTCCGGCGACTCGACGCGTCGGCACGCGAGTTCTTCGCGCTCGGCGAGGCAGAGAAGTCGGTCATCGCGATGCGCCATGGCGGGCGAGCGTGGCGCGGGTGGTTCCCGGTGGGCGCCGAGCTCACGTCGGGCCGTCCGGACCAGAAGGAGGGCCTGTACTTCGGACAGGAGCGACCGCCCAGCGACTTGCCGTTGCACGGTCCAAATCTGTTCCCGGCGCGACCGGCCTCGATGCGCGAGGCCGTGCTCGAGTACATGCGCACCGTCACCGAGCTCGGCCAGCGGGTGCTGTCGGGCATGGCGCTCGCGCTCGGGCTCGACCGCGACTGGTTCGCCGTGCACCTCACCTCGGAGCCGCTCGTGCTGTTCCGGATCTTCCATTACCCACCGCTGTCAACCATCGACAACGGTTGGAGCGTCGGCGAGCACACGGACTACGGGTTGATCACGATCCTCGCCCAGGACACGTCGGGCGGGCTCGAGGTTCGAGGCCGCGACGGTTGGATCGACGTGCCGCCGATCCCGGACGCGTTCGTGGTGAACCTCGGCGACATGCTCGAACGGATGACGGGCGGGCGGTATAAGTCCACGCCGCACCGCGTGCACAACACGAGCGGCGTGGACCGTCTGTCCTTTCCACTGTTCCTCGATCCCGCCTGGGACGCCGAGGTGCTGCCCGTCCCGGTGGCCGGCGCCGGTGCGCCTGCCGACGTCGAGCGGTGGGACGGCGCCAACGTGCACGAGT
>DASZHU010000214.1:0-8585 GCA_035937605.1 Acidimicrobiales bacterium
GGCAGGAACACCGACCGGACACGGGTGGCCTTCATCGACTCGTCGTAGACGTCGTCGGCCTCCGACCGGAAACGGTGCTGCTGCACGCCCTCGGCACCGAAGCCCTTCACGACCCGCACCCCCGACACCGTCTCCTCGACGACCGAGGCGAGCTCGGCCGACTCCTGCTGGATGCCCATGACCGCGGGATGGAGACGCACGCCGAAGCGCTTGGCGAACACGTTGAGCAAGGGCAGGCTCCCGAGCGCGAGCACGGTGAGCACCGGATCGATCGTGAAGAGGATCACCGCGACGGCGAGCACGGTGACCGCGTTCGACATCGTCAGAGGGATCATCACCAGGAATGCCTGCACCTGGTTGAGGTCGGTGTTGGCCCGACTCATGAGGTTCCCGGTGGACGCCTGGTCGTGATAGGCGAAGTGAAGGCGCTGGAGATGGGCGAAGAGCTGATCGCGCAGCGTGGTCTCCGACCAGCGAGCGACCTTGAACGCCCACCAACGCCGCAGACCCGTGAAAGTGCCCTGGAACAAACCGACGATCGCAATGGCGAGCGCCCAACGCAACAGCGAGCGGGAGTCGTTGGCCTGGATGCCGTTGTCGATCGCGCCCTTCACGAGGAGCGGGATCGCAACCTTCGCCGCGGTCCATCCGAGCCCCACGACCACGCCGACGGCGACGGTGAACCACTGGGGGCGGATGACGTTGCCCATGAGCCGCCATCCGTCGCGCGTCCCGGCGACGCGACCCGCGTTGCCCCCGTCAGCCTGACCCACGGGTCAAGAGGCTACCGGCGCGTGTCCCACGACTCCCAAGCGGATTGGGGGTTCTGCCCCTGTGATCGACGAAGGTCCCGCCACCTGAGCAGCGGGACCCGCGAAGGGAAGCAGTGTTCCCGCTAGGCGCCTTCGCCCAGGCACGCACCGGGAGTTGGGATGCTTCTCAGCCGACCAGATGGAATCTGCCGACCGGCCTTGGCGACACACTACCGCGACGACCTGAAGCGGCCCTGGGGAGATCGCTACAGCGCGGGCCCGCCGACGCCGATGTTGGCCATGGGTCACGAACCACCAAAACCGCCCGCGACCCACGCATTCTGGAGGAGCGCGCGCCAATGCGCTTGGAAGACCTCATTCTTCGGATTCCCGGCGATGAGTTCCACGTCCGTTTCCACGAGCAGCTGACGGTGCTGTGCGGCATCGGCATGCTCGAGCGCCAGGCTCTCGCCGACAGCATGGTCGGCGCACTCACCGGCAACGTCGAGAACACCGTGCTGACGCTGAGGGACCGGACCGGTCGCCCGATGGAGGTCGTGTCGGTTGGTGGAACCGCCGCGTGCCGCTACGTGGATGACGACACCCCGGCGCTGCCGTTCGTCGGCACGATCGCGCCAACTGCCGACGCGCTCCGAGCCCTGATGCTCGTGCAGGCCGGCGACCTCGGACTCACCCCCAGTCGCGATCACGCGGACGAGCATCCTGAGCTCGTCGAGGCGCGGGCGACGCTGCAGGAGCTCGCCCGACAGCTCGACGTGGCGAAGAGCGGGCGCACGCAGAAGGAACAGTTGCGCGACGAGCTGGCGGCAATCTCGGCACAGATACGCCAGGCCGAAGATGGAACCGCGCGACGCGAGTACGCCGGCGTGCTGTCGGAGCTCGAACGAGTTCGCGCCGAATCGGCGGCGTTGCAGAGCGGCGACACCGGCGCCGAAACCGACCAGCATCTTCTCGACTCCGCCGAGGAAGCGCGCGACCTCGCGGGCCGCTGGAAGTCGGCCGCCGGGCGCGTGACCCGCCTCACGGTCCAGGCACCCGCGATGAGAATGGACGCGGAGGACGTTGCCGTCGTGCGCTGGTTCCCCGAAGCGCCCCCGAGCAAGTTGCACGCGATGCTCGAAGAGCTCGCCGAGGCCCGCCGCGAACGCGACCGCCTCGACACGCGACTGCGCGACACGGCCACGTCGAAGCTGCCCGAGCCGTCCGATCCGCGGATCGTGGATCTGGCAACCGTCGATCAGGTCACGCTCTGGCGGTTGGCCGCGGAGGTCTCCGAGACGGGACGAGCCCTGTCGCGCGAGCAAGTCGCCATGGGCGGCGTCGCGTCCGTGCCGAACCACCCGCAGCCGGTCGACGGCTCGACCCTGGACGTGATCGCGCGAATCGAAGAGACGCACCGAGTGGTCGAGGACCTCGAAGCAGTCGCGGATCGGCGCCGGGTGCCGGCGATCGCGGCCGCGGGCATCGTGGCCGTGTCGAGCATCGTGTTCGCACCGGTGAGTCCGTTCGTTGCGCTCGGGTTGCTGGCGACGTCGTCGGTCGGCGCCTACCTCGGTGTCGGGCGCCCGATGCGTCAGCTCGCGTCGGCGCGCAAGGTCGAGTCGCACGCGCTGGCAGCGGTCGATGCGCCCACGTACCTCGGATTCCACATCCGCCGCGTCGAGGCGTCGATGACCCCGGGCGCCCACGGACGGCTCGAGGAAGTCTCGGCCCGGCACGAAGCGGCGCTCGCGCACTGGCACGAGCTCGCGGGCACGATCTCGGTCGACGCGGCTCGGGTCGTCGAGTCCGAGGTGCGGGCGTACGCGAGTGCGTTGCACCAGCTCGGGAACGCCACGGGCGAGCTCGAGACGTTGCGACTCGAGCTCGCGAGCCGAGTCGAACCGGCTCTGGCCCAGGCTCGGTCCGCGATCGCCGAGGCGTGCGCGGCGTACGGCATCGATGACGTCGCGGTCGAGAGCGCCGATCCGGCTCGCCTCGAGCGTCTCGTGCTCGAACAAGTCGAGCTCGGTTCCGCCGCGCGGGCGCAGGAAGAGCTCGAAGACGCCGAGGCCGACGAGGAGAAGCTGGCCAACCGGCTCGACGATCTGCTCCACCAGCTCTGCTTCCGCGACGGCACGCTGGACGCACGAGCCGGCGCGCTCGACTGGGCCGTGGAGCGCGCCGCCGAGCGGCAGGACGCGCGCCGCCGCGCCCGTTCGCGCCACGACGTGGAGCAGGACCTCGAACGTCTGCAGACCGAGGTGCGCCGGTTGCGCCGCCCGGAATGGGCGACCGTGCAGGCGAGTGAGGCAGACGGGCCCGACCCCGAGGCATTGATCGCGCGGCAGGCAGAGCTGCGCCAGCGACTCGAGGCCGGCACGGAAGAGGTCATCGATGTCGAGCGTCTGAAGGATCGTCACGCCGCGATGGAACGTCGTGTCGCGTCGCTCGAGACCCAGATCGACGCCGACCACCCCGAGACGACCATCGCCCAGGTGGCCGATGTGCAGCAGTACCTCGTCGCCCACCTCACGAAGGCCGCCCACTGCGGCATGAACGACGAGACCGTTCCGGTGGTGCTCGACGAGCCGTTCCTGCGGATCGCGGCCGAACGCAAGTGGGAGCTGCTCGACATGCTCCGCCGCCTGGGCGAGAACACGCAGCTCATCTACCTGACCGACGATCCGTTCGTGGGTGCGTGGGCCCGCCGCCGCGCCTCCGCCGGCCTGATCACCCTCCTCGAGCCGGTGGACGCCTGAGCAAATCCCATGCAGAGCGACACAGCAATGTGTCGCTCTGCATGGGAAATCACCCGGCGTAGGGTGACGTGATGTCGGGTGCTCCGGTCGCGCCGCGCAAACCTCACATTCGTCGAGTCCACGGCGAGGAGACGCCAGACGAGTTCTACTGGCTGCTCGACCGTGACGACCCGGACACGATCGCGTATCTCGAAGCAGAGAACGCGTACACCGAGACGCAGACCGAGCATCTCGCACCACTGCGTGATCGCCTGTTCGAGGAGATCAAGGCGCGGGTGCAGGAGACGGACCTTTCGGTGCCCACGCGGCGTGGGCCGTGGTGGTACGTGACCCGCACCGAGGAGGGCAAGCAGTACTCGACCTTCTGCCGACGCCCCGAGCCCGACGACGAAACGGCTGAAGTCCTGCTGCTCGACGGCAACGAGCTTGCCGGCGACTCGCCGTTCTTCGCTCTGGGGGTCGTCGACATCAGCCCCGATCACTCGCTGCTCGCCTATTCGACCGACTACGACGGCAATGAGTCGTTTGCGCTGCGCTTCCGCGACCTCGCCACCGGGGAGGACCTCTCCGACGTGATCGAGTCGACGTACTACGGCTCGGCGTGGGCGGCCGACAATGCCACGTTCTTCTACACGACGATCGACGACGCGCACCGACCCCATCGCCTGTGGAAGCACCGCCTCGGAACCGCGAAGACCGATGACGTCCTCGTGTACGAAGAGACCGACGAACGTTTCTTCCTCGGCGTCGAGCTCACGCGCAGCGAGCGCTTCATCGTCGTGCAGCTCGACAGCAAGATCACGAGCGAGGTCCGGGTGCTCGACGCCACTCGACCCGACGGCCCGCTGCGCGTCGTAGAGCCCCGCCGGCAGGGCGTCGAGTATTCGATCGATCATCAGGATGACCGCTTCCTGATCGTGCACAACGACGGCGCACTCAATTTCGAGCTCGCCGCCGCGCCCGTCGACGCGCCCGGGCGCGACCACTGGCAACCGCTGCTCGCGCATCGGGACGACACCCGGCTGATGGGAGTCGACTCGTTCGCCGGACATGTCGTCGTGCACTTCCGTCGGGACGCGCTCCCAGGTGTGCGCGTGCTCCGCAACGACGGTGACGACCACGAGATCGTGTTCGACGAGCCGCTGTACGACGTGGCTCCGGGCGCGAACCCGGAGTTCGACACGACGGTGCTCCGCCTCGGCTACGAGTCCTTCGTCACGCCACCGACCGTCTACGACTACGAGCTCGATCGCCGCGTGCTCACGCTGATGAAGCAGCAACCTGTGCTCGGCGGTTACGACCCGACGGATTACGTGCAAGCGCGCGAGTGGGCGACGGCCGCCGATGGCACGCGCGTCCCGATCTCGGTCGTGCACCGGGCCGGCGTGGCGCGCGACGGAAGCGCGCCCGCGCTGCTGTACGGATACGGGTCCTACGAAACGAGTCTCGATCCGTGGTTCTCCGCGATCCGCCTCCCGATGCTCGATCGCGGCATCGTCTGGGCCGTCGCTCACGTGCGCGGCGGCGGAGAGCTCGGCCGGCAGTGGTACGAGGACGGCAAGCTCGTGCACAAGCGCACGACGTTCACGGACTTCGTCGCGTGCGCGGAGCATCTGTGCGCCACTCGCTACACCTCACCCGAACGGCTCGCGGCCCGCGGCGGATCAGCAGGCGGACTCTTGATGGGCGCCGTCGCCAACCTCGCGCCGCAACAGTTCGCGGCGATCCTCGCGGAGGTGCCGTTCGTCGACGCGCTCAACACGATCCTCGATCCGACGCTGCCCCTCACCGTGATCGAGTGGGAGGAGTGGGGTAACCCGGTGGAGTCGGCCGAGGTGTTTCGCTACATGCGCTCGTACTCGCCGTACGAGAACGTCGAGGCCAAGGACTACCCCGCCATCCTCGCGACCGCCGGACTCAACGACCCCCGCGTGGGCTATCACGAACCGGCCAAGTGGGTCGCGAAGCTGCGAACGACGAAGACCGACGGGCGCCCGATCTTGTTGAAGACCGAGATGGGTGCCGGTCACGGCGGCCCCTCGGGCCGCTACGACGTCTGGCGCGACCAGGCCTTCGTCATGGCGTTCGTCATTGAAGCGATCGGGGCGCCCGAAACACCTCTGTGATCTCGTCGCGGAGGTCGATCTCGGTCAGTTCGTCGCGCAAGATCGCGGCGCGGATCACGTCGAGGATCTCTTCTCCGACGAGCTCTTCGCGCTCGAGCAGCGCGTCGCGTAGCGCGGAATGGATCACCCGATGGGTCTGGAGCAGATGCGTGGCATCCGCCTTGGCCTGGTCGAGGATCGCCTCGGTCGCGGCACGGCTCGCGTCGTCGTCCAACACCTTGGCAACCACGTCGCCACCGTTGGCCAGTGACAGCAACGTGTGACCCATTCCCAATGCGCCGACCATCGTCGCTGCGATGCGCGTCGCCTCTGTGAGGTCGGCCGACGGCCCGGTACCGCTCTCGCCGAACGCGAGCTCCTCGGCCACCATCCCGCCGAACGAGATGCGGATGAGCGACAGCAGCTCTGACTTCGACTTGGTCCAGCGCTCCTCGTCGTCGTTGTGCCCGAGCACTCCGAGCGAGCCGCGCCGCTTCACGATCGAGAGCACCTCGAGCCGGCGCAGTGGTGATGGGTGATCGTCGTCGCGTCCGCAGAGGAAGGCGATCGTCGCGTGGCCGGCTTCGTGGGTGGCGACGGCCAGCCGCTCTGCATCGCTGTAGGTGATGGGGTGCTGCAGACCGAGCTCCTCGGTGAGCTTGGCCTGCTGGAGATCGCGCTCGCTGAGCGCGGAAGCACCGCGTCGCAATGCCCAGACGAGGGCCTCGTCGAAGAGGTGCTCGATCATCACGGGCGAGTAACCCGCGGTGACGGCGGCAAGGTCGTCGCGCGCCCGCTCGCCGTCGAGGGCCTCGTCGTGCGCCTTGCGGGCGAGGAAGTAGTCGATGAGCTCGCGTCGTTCGCTCCGACCGGGGAGGTCGAAGCTGATCGTGCGATCGAACCGACCCGGCCGCAACAGCGCCGGGTCGAGATCGGCCGCACGGTTGGTGGCTGCGACCACGAGCACGTTGGCGCAAGCCGAACGCGGCTTGCGCACGCGTAGGTACTCGGGCAGCAGTACGTTGAGCCGCTCGACGAACCATCCCTTGAAGCGATCGCTGGTGGTCGGCTCGTCGAACGACTGCAACTGGATCAGCAGCTCGTTCACGACGCCGGAGATGCCTTCGCGCGACGTGGACGATCCCATTCCGCTGCGAGCGCCGCCGATGGCGTCGATCTCCTCGATGAACCCGATCGCGCCGCCCTCGTGTCGCGCCATCGCGCGCAACGCACGGAAGTAGGCGCGGATCTTGCGGTTGGTCTGCCCGTAGTACATCGACTGGAAGGCGGACGACGATACGAAGAGGAACGGCACGCCCGCCTCACGAGCCATCGCCTTGGCGATGTGGGTCTTGCCGGTTCCGGGCGGACCTTCGAACAAGACGCCGCGTCGGGGCGTCGCGCCGAGTTGCTCGCGCACGGTCTCGTTCGCGAGGAACAGGTTGAGGGTGCGCACGACTTCCTCGCGTACGACTTCGCAGCCGACGACGTCGTCGAGACCGGTGTCGATGTCGGTGGGCCGGTACAACACGTGCGGCGAACGGCCGGCGGCCCACATCGGCACGAGCAGCACTGCGCCGAGGAGGCCGACGATCATCAGGCTCGGGGCGAGCTGCGAAGAGATGTGGATCGACGGCGCGAGCGACACGCCCCACATCAGGCGCAGGGCCATCCAGATCGCGAACGCCCACAGCCCGATGGTGAGCCGGCGGATGCGCCGAAGGCGGGCTCGCTCCCGGAAGTGGGCGACGTCTGCTTGGCCGCCACGGAGGATCTCGGTTCCGTGCAACCGCTCGAGTTCGCTCACCACAAAACCTCCGCTCTGTGGCTCCGCACGCCCCCGGAGCTCCGACCACCCTGCGTGGCGAGGGTACCCAAGCGTGACCCTCCGTGGGGGAAGTTGGCGGAAATTTGGGCAATCTCCTGCCCAGGCCGTCACACTTCGTAGCGGCCGTAGCCTCCCCGGAAGAAGAGCAGCGGTCCTCCGGCGTGACCGACCTCCAGATCGAGCACCCGGCCGAGCACGATCCAGTGATCGCCCGCGTCGTCGACCCGCTCGATGTCGCATTCGATCCACGCGATGACGTCGTTGATCACCGGTGCACCGGTACGCCCCGGTCGCCACCCGATTGACGCGAACTTGTCGGCTCCCTTGCTCGCGAACACACGGCAGATGTCTTCTTGGTCCTCGCCGAGGATGTTCACGCAGAACGAGCCCCCCGACTGGATTCGCGGCCAGCTCGACGAGCTCTTGTCCGGGAAGAACGCAACCAGTGGAGGATCGAGCGACACCGACGTGAACGATCCGATCGCGAGGCCGGCCGGTTCACCGTCGTCGGCGATCGCGGTCACGACGACGACGCCGGTCGGATAGTGGCCGAGCACCTGACGGAACGTGGCTTCGTCGAAGCTCGAGAGGTGCTCGGCGGCCACGACGCAGAACGTAGCGGGAGGCTCAGCCTCCGATGGAAACCGCGAGTCCCTCGGCTGCGGCGACGATCTCGGCCGGCGCTCCGGTGCCGTTGCGCGCGTTGAGGGCGCGATCGAGCATCCGGTCGACGACGTCGTCGCCGTGCGAGGGGTCGTGATGGAAGAGGCACAACGTCTTGACGGCCGCGGACTTCGCGACGTGCACCGCGTAGTCGACCGTGCAGTGACCCCAATGACGCTTCTCCGCGAACTCCTCGGGTGTGTACTGCGCGTCGTGGATCAGGAGGTCGGCGCCGTCACACAATTCGAGCACGTGTTCGGGCACTTCCATACCGCCGTCCATCGGCTGCTGGTGGTCGCTGATGTAGGCGACCACCGCGCCGCCCATCTCGACGCGGTAACCGTTGGTGATGCCGACATGCGGCACCGTGCGCACCTTCACCTTCGCGTCGCCGATCGCGATCTCGCTGTCGCTCACGTCGTGGAAGCGGATGTCGCCACGAAGGTCGGTGAAGCGAACCGGGAAGTAGGGCGGA
>DASZHU010000215.1:0-1982 GCA_035937605.1 Acidimicrobiales bacterium
TGCGTGCTCGAGGACGTGTCGTCGGCCTCATCGCGATCGAGGACACGGTCCCGTCGCGCTACCGACACGACGACCTCGGTCTGCTCACGGGCCTCGCCGGGCCGCTGGCGCTCGCCGTGGACAACGCCCTGTGGTTCCTGCGCCTACGTCGCTTCGGAGCCGAAGCCGAACGGGCACGCATCGCGCGCGACCTGCACGACCGGCTCGCGCAGTCGCTCGCGTACATCGCCTTCGAGCTCGAGCGCCTCGCGCTCCGGAGTCACGGCGAAGACCGCCAGGCGTTGAGCGAGCTCCACGAGGTCGTCCGCGGCATCGTCGGCGAGCTGCGCGAGACGCTGTATCAGCTCCGCGCCGGCGTGAGCGAGGACGCCGACCTCGACCACGTGGCGAAGGAGTACCTCGTCCGGTACGAGGAGCGCACGGGCGTGATTGTCCATTGGCGCAGCCGCGTCGAGCGCCACGTGCCGTACCAGGTCGAGCAGGAGCTGTGGCGCGTGCTGCAGGAAGCACTCATCAACATCGAGCACCACGCGCACGCGACCGCGTGCGCGATCGACTACCGGGTCACGTCGACCCGAGTCACGTTGGCCATCGAAGACGACGGTCGCGGGTTCGACCCGGCGTTCGTCTCGGGTGACCACTACGGACTCATGGGAATGAGGGAGCGCGCCGATGCCCTCGGTGCGCAGCTTCTCGTCGAAAGCCAACCGGGCCACGGCGCCCGTGTGTCCATCGAGTTGGAGGTACCGCGTTGACCACCGTATTGATCGCCGACGACCATCAGCTGCTTCGCCAGGCGCTCCGTCGCGCGATGGAGGACGCGGGGCTCGTCGTGCTCGGAGAGGCGGGCGACGGCGCGGAAGCCGTTCAGCTCGTCGACCAGCTGCGGCCCGAGCTCGTGATCATGGACGTCACGATGCCGGTGCTCGGTGGCATCGAGGCGACGCGACGCCTCCACGCCGCGCACCCCGACCTGCCGATCGTCGTGCTCACGATGCACGACGAGGAGGCCCTGCGAGAGGAGGCGCTGCGCGCGGGAGCGTCGGCGTTCCTCACGAAGGACAGCTCGATGCAGGAAGTCGTCGCGACGGCGATCGCCACCGCGGCCGGTGAAGCGCTGTCGGCCGAGCTCGCGAGCTCGATCCTGACGGAGTTCAAGGCGGCGCCGGCCGCCGCAGCCGGGCCCGGTGCGGCCGTCGCACCGGTGGAGCCGTCGCCCCTGACGCCGCGTGAGGAGCAGATCCTGCAACTCATCGCCGACGGCTACTCGACGAGCGAAGTCGCGGCGCGGCTCTTCATCAGCGGCAAGACCGTGAAGAACCACCTGGCATCGATCTACGACAAGCTCGACGCGCGGGATCGCACGCAGGCCGTGCTCAGCGCGGTGCGGATCGGCATCATCCGCCTCAACTGAGGTGAGGTCCGGCCGACTGAGAGAGTGCGTAGGCCGGTTTCCGGCCGTCTGACCAGGCCAAATGGCCCAGAAGGCGCCGGTTTCCGGGTTCGGACACGGAGGAAGTTGGGCCACCCGGCCCATTCTCACCACCACGTTCCGTGGTCATACTCGGGATGGTCCTACGCACGAACACCAGCACCGATACATCACTCGAGCACGGAACCCCAGGGGGTCTTCGCACATGGACATGAACCTGCTTCGGACCTGGCTGCAGGCCCGACTTCACTTCGGTGAGCGCGACGAGCGTGGCGCGAACCTCGTGGAGTACATCCTCTTGATCGCCTTCATTGCGATCATCGTCATCGTCGCCGTCAAGGTGCTCGGTCGTACCGTTTCGACCCAGTTCTCCTCGGCGAACTCGAACCTGCAGTAGTCACACTCGCAGGAACGACGTTTCTCGAAGTGGCCGCCGGCAACGTAGCCGGCGGCTGCTTCGCGTTCGGGCTCGGCGTCAGGCGTCGGCGGGTGGAACCAGGACCTTCCAGGCGTACCCACCGAGTAGGCCGCCGACGACCGGGAACACGAT
>DASZHU010000216.1:0-5430 GCA_035937605.1 Acidimicrobiales bacterium
GCGATCACAGTCGGCGGCGCGGTCGAGAGAAGTTCGGCCATCACCGTGGCCTCGAGGCTGCGGAATGCCGCCTCGCCGTCGTCGGCGAAGATGTCACGCACGGTGCGCCCGGCGCGCGCCTCGATCGCTTCGTCCGCATCGACGAACGGGCAATCGAGCAGTGCGGCGACCCGTCGCCCGACGCTGGTCTTTCCGGTGCCGGACAAACCGACGAGCACGACGTGGGTCTGCACTCACGCGTCCTTCAGCGATGCGACGTAGCTCTGATGGTTGCGGAGCAGCTCCGCGACCGAGTCGCCCCCGAACTTGCGCATCACCTCGTTGGCGAGCACCAGTGCGGTCATGGTCTCCGCGACGACACCCATCGCCGGGACTGCGGTGACGTCGGTGCGCTCCTTGAAGCTCACGGTCTCTTCCTTCGTCACGACGTCGACGGTCTTGAGGACCGGACGGTTGAGCGTCGCCAACGGCTTCATCGCGACGCGGGCCACGAGCAACTCGCCCGTGGTCATCCCTCCTTCGAGCCCACCGGCCAGCGTGCTGTCGCGCCGGTAGCGCCCCTCGGCCTCGTCCCACGAGATCGGGTCGTGCGCGGTCGAGCCGACTCGACCGGCGACCTCGAAGGCGTCGCCGATCTCGACACCCTTCACCGCCTGAATGCTCATCAGCGCTTGGGCCAGGAGGGCGTCGAGCTTGCGATCCCAGTGCACGTAGCTGCCGAGACCGACCGGCACGCCGTAGGCCAGGACCTCGACGATGCCACCGAGCGAGTCGCCCTCCTTCGCCGCGGCCTTGATCGCATCGATCATCGCGGTCTCGGCCGCCGAGTCGAAGCAGCGCACCGGGGATTCGTCGACGCGTTCGAGGTCGGCGGCGCCGGGCCGCTCGTCGCTCTTGGAGCGCACCGCACCGAGCTGGATCACGTGCGACAGGACGTCGACGCCGATCTGGCGCAGGAGCACCTTGGCCACCGCGCCGGCCGCGACCCGCGCCGCGGTCTCACGCGCCGACGCGCGCTCGAGGACGTCGCGCGCGTCGGTGAAGCCGTACTTCTGCATGCCGGCGAGGTCGGCGTGCCCGGGCCGCGGCTGCGTGAGGGGGGAGCGCGTCGGGCCGTCGTCCGCGGACGGCGACATCTCCTTCTGCCACTTCTCCGGATCCTTGTTCCACTCCGAGTTGCCGATCTCGATCGCGAGCGGTGAGCCGAGGGTGCGGCCGTGTCGGACACCGCCGATCAACGTGATCTCGTCGCCCTCGAAGCGCATGCGAGGGCCGCGGCCGTAGCCCAGCCGGCGTCGGGCCAGCTCACCCGCGATGTCGTCGGCCGCCAGCGGCAGGCCGGCGGGAAGCCCCTCGAGGATGACCACGAGGGCGCGACCATGCGATTCGCCCGCGGTGAGGAAGCGCAACATCGCGTGCAAGCGTACCGGCGGGTCTCGCGCGGCCCGGAGACAGTTACGGCAGGTTGGCGACGTAGCGGTCGAACGTGAGCACCACGTACACCGTGGCGAGCGCCAGGGCGGGGCCGAACGGGAATGCTCCCCCGCGCCCGCGGATCAGGCGTACCGCGAGCCCGAAGCCGATGCCGAACAGGCACCCGAGAAAGAGCGCGATCAGCACCAAGTAGAAGGCCGAGAAGAACGAATGCCCGAGCCAGCCGAGGCTCAAGCCCATCAGGATGGCGAGCTTCACATCGCCGAATCCCATGCCCCGCGGGTAGACGACATGGAACACGAACAGGATCGCGAAGTAGACGCCGGACCCGGCGAGTGCGTATGTCACGATCTTCGTGACGCTGGCGCCAGGAGGTGCGGCCGCGTAGGTCGCGACCAGTACGAGGACGAGCGTTGCTGCGACCGCGGGGAACACGATCCGGTCCGGAATTCGGTAGATGCGAAGGTCGACCACCGACACCGCGAGCAACGTCGAGAACACGACGAAGTACGTCGCAGCGATCCACCAGCGATTAAACCTGTTCACGTCGGCCGCCCAGAGCGCGGCGTTGACGACGGCGATTGCGACCCTCGCCGGCACGGGCACCGTGGTTGGCTCGGGGACGCGCTCGACGACGCGCACGATGACGAACCACCCGGCCAACAGGCCGAGCACGGCACCCAGCGCGATCGCGGATCCCTCCATCGGTGCCCGAACGTAGTGGGACGGTCGTCAGCGGTTGATGATGATCGGCACGGCGATGGCGAGCGTCACCACGAGCACGAGCACGACCACGAGCAGTTCCGGCCAGGTGAGACCGTCACGCTCCTCCGCTGCTCCTTGCCAAGGCATCTGCATTGCGCGCTGACTCCTGTGGGGGACGACTCAGTGCGGCCGCGAGGCCACTGTGGTGATCGTCTCGGCGGGGTCCCGACTTGAGCGAACCAGCAAGGCAATCGGAACGATGATCGTGATGCCGAGGGACACGAGGAGCGCCACCTTGTCGCCGCCCTCGAACGGATCCAGATGGGTGGCGTGGTAGAGGAAGTGCGGAAGCGAGTAGATGAGCTCCGCCGCGGCGACGACCTGCACGAGGTAGCGACCGCCCCGCACGATCGCGGCGACGAGCACCGCCATCAGGGCGAGGTTGAGGGCGCCGACGTCGCGCACGAGGTGCTCGTTGTACGGTCCGTCGACCGCAACCCAGTGGCGACCGGCGCCCGGGAAGTCGTCGTAGAACGACCGTGGCGCGACGGAGGCCCACAGCCCGACCACCCCGTTTCCGATGGCGATCACGAGCAGCAATCCACGGGTGGTGATGTCACGCATCGACGACCTCCGTCCATCCTTCGCGAACGCTCGCGTATCGAGGAGACCAGCCGCTCGCCTGTTTGAACTTCGCGTTCGAGACGCGCTGCGACGCGGTCAGGATGCTCGCATTCTTGCCGGCGAGCCGGGTCAACCGTCCCGGCAGGAGGATCCACGGTCGCTTGCCGACGGCGGCGCCCACCGCTCTGGCGTATTCCCGCTTGGTGACGGGTTCGTCGTCGCAGACGTTGTAGATGCCCGCGGGAGCCTGCAATGCGTGCACGACCGCGGACGCGGCGTCGGCGAGGTGGATCGAGGACTGGTACGCGTTCGGGCGTCCGGCGACTCCCCCGATGTGACGGCGCGCCGACCGAACCGACAGATCCGTGTGCGAGCTCCCGGGTCCATAGAAGAGGGCGAATCGCAGCAGCACCCCGATCCCGCCGCTCTCGCTGAATCGCGCCGCGTTCGCCTCGGCCGTCACGATGCCGCGGAGGTTGCGCGGGATCGGTAGCAGCGGCATCGACTCGTCGATCCACTCGTCACCGTGATCCGGGTAGGTGAAGGTGATCGACTCTTGCACGAGGCGCCCGACGCCGGCTGCGAGCGCGGCATCGACCACCTTGGTCGAACCTTCCCCCCGGATTCGCTCGTTCTCGGCCCACGCGCTCGGTAACGCCGCCTTCTGCGGCGGAGCAATGGCGGTGGCGAGGTTCGCAACCGCGTCGTGGCCGGCAAACACCTCCTTCAACGCGCCCTCGTCGAAGAGCGAGACGCGGGCGACGTTCGCGCCCTGCGCCTGGAGCTGGGCCACCTTCTCCTCGCTGCGGGCGAGGCCGGTCACTTGGTGGCCTGCGTCGCGCAGTGCCGGCACCACGTACCTTCCGATCGCACCCGTCGCGCCGGTGACGAACACCTTCATCGTGCCTCCTCAGGGGCTGCGCCCCCGAACCCCATCTGTGGTCGGCTCGCTCGCGCTCGCTCGCCCACCCCGACCCGATCACTGCGTTCACTCATCGCAGCACCTCCTGGAACCAAGCGGCCGCCTTGCGAACCGCCACCGGACTGACGGACATCGACAACTCGTGCAGCAGATCCGCGATCGACACGCGCTCGAGCTCGACGCGATAGGCGGCTTCCGCTCGCGCCATCGCGGACGCGATCCCGCACGGATGGCCGTACTCTCTCGCACCGACCCGAGCCGGCCCTCGCCGTCGGATCTCCGTGCAGCGGAACGCCGGCTCCGAGCCCTCGACGGCGTCGACAACGTCGAGCAGCGTGATGTCGGGTGCGGACTTCGCCAGCCGGTAGCCGCCCCGCCGCCCGGCCGTCGACTCGACGATGCCTGCTTGCGCGAGCGATTGCAGGTGCTTCGCCAGGTACGCAGGCGGCACGCCGTGGTACTCGGCCAGCCGCGCCGCCGGCAGCGTCTGATCAGCCGGCACGAGGGCGAGCAGCGTGCAGCAGTGCACGGCCCACTCGACTCCCTGCCCCAACTGCATATCCGGACATTACAAATCCGGATATCACATGTCGAATTATGACTTGACCGAGGAGAGGAACTTGAGGAGCAGGCCGCGGTTGATGGGCTCGTCGTCGTCGCCGGCCTCGGCCAGCGCCGCGTCGCGCTCCTCCGTCGTCGCAGCCTTCGATGCCGCGGCGACCGCGCGGGCCGCCTTCGGGCTCAGGCTGGCGAGCTGCATCGCAACCTCGTCGGCCTCGATCTCGTCGTCCTCGACGACCGACACGACCTCGTCGGCCGCAGCCTCGACGACAGTGTCCTCGGACACGCCGACGGGCTCGACACCCGGGATCTCGATCGAGAACGGGTCCCACGAGGCGCCGGTGCCACTGTCTGCCGCCTCCGCGCCTCCATCGGTCACACTGCCGATGGCCGCGGGATCGGCGAGCAGCGCGGCCTCGACCGCCCGCAGCGCCGGCATCGGTGTCGTGCTCACCTTGGCGAGGCCGAGCTCGACCAGCTCCTTGATCTGGCGGCACAGCGGGAGCTCGCCCTGCTGCAACGTGAGCCCGACCCCCGTCACGCTCGTGCCGCTGCCGATCGCGACGATGACCTTCCAACGCTCCGCGGCGACCGCGATCTCCTCCGCGGCGAGCTCCGGCTCGAGGCTGACCCACGCGTCCATCGACGGCACGACGGCCTCGATCTCGCGCCACTCGACGAGCTGGCGCTCCACATCGACGAGCAGGGGCTCGACCGCACGCGCCGGTGTCGGCGCCTCGGGTGCGGTGCCCGCCTCGAACGTGAAGGACCCCTCGCCGTAGCGGAGGAGCTCGAACAGGACGTCGGCCGGCCCGGCGTCGTCCATCGCGCCTGATGCGTCGGACCCGACGACCGAACCGCTGTCCACCCACACGTTGCCGGACCCACGGTTGCCGGTGATGAGGAGCCGGCCGGTCTTTTTCGTGGACGCGAGCAGTCGCAGCACGTCAGGGAGCGCAAAGGTGTCGAGGGTGCCCTGCAGGGCCACGGTGACCTCCGAGTTGCCGGACTTGTCCCGGATGTGGGCCAGTACTGGCCACTTCATCGGCAAATCGGGCGGAGATCTTCAGTCCGTTTCTCCGGAGCGGGTGGCCAAGCCGGCGCGCGCCGCCTCGGTCATCGCCCCGATGGGTGGTTCGAGGCCCGTCCACAGGCGGAACGCGTGGCCCGCCTGGTGCACGAGC
>DASZHU010000217.1:0-2214 GCA_035937605.1 Acidimicrobiales bacterium
TGCCGATCTCCGCATCGAAGGCCACGACAACGCGTTCGCCATCGGCGACATTGCCGCGATCACCGCGCCGGACGGCGAGCTGCTGCCGATGGTCGCGCCGGTCGCGATTCAGTCGGGACGGTACGCGGCTCGAACCATCCGCGGCCGGTCTCGCCGCGCGGCGTTCCGTTACCGCGACAAGGGCACGATGGCCACCATCGGACGGCGCGCCGCCGTGGCCGAGTTGCCGTTGCACGTACGGCTCTCCGGTACGCCCGCGTGGGTGGCCTGGCTCGGTCTGCACCTCGTGACGCTCGTGGGCTTCCGCAACCGGCTGTCGGTGTTCCTCAACTGGGCGTGGAACTACCTCACCTGGGATCGCGGTCCCCGGCTCATCATCGATCCGACGCGCCGCGAGTCACCGAGAACGGAGTAGCGCCCGAACGGCGTCGATCGTGTCGGCGTCCTCCGCGCGTTTGTCCGGCCGGTAGCGCTTGACACGTGCGAAGCGCAGCCCGATACCACCCGGATACCGCGTCGACTCCTGTACGCCGTCGAGTGCGATCTCGACAACGATCTCGGGCCGCACCTGCACCAGGTGGCCCACCTCATCGATCTTGAGCGCGGTGAACGTCTCGGTCTGCCACCGCAGCATCTCGTCCGTCATGCCCTTGAAGGTCTTGCCCACCATCAACAGCTCGCCGTCCGACCCGCGCGCGCCGAGGTGGATGTTCGACAACCAGCCCTGACGGCGGCCGCTGCCCCACTCGACGGCCAGCACCACGAGATCGAGCGTGCGCACCGGCTTCACCTTGCGCCAGGTGGCGCCCCGCCGCCCGGCTTCGTAGGGCGCTGAGGCGTCCTTCACCATCACGCCCTCGTAGCCGCTCTCGACTGCGTCGGCGAGGAACCGCTCGGCCTCCTGGCCGTCGGTCGTCATCACGCCCGGCACTCGCAAAGCTCCAGCGACACGCTCGAGTGCGTCGAGCCGTTCGTGCAAAGGGCGGTCGACGAGCACCTCGCCGTCGAGAAGCAGGCAGTCGAAGAAGCGCACGTCACCGCTCACCGCCTCACCGTCCAGCACGAACGAGTGGCCTGGCAACGAGCGTGCGAGCTCGACCAGCGCGGGCATCTGGATGGTCACGTCGTTGAGGTTGCGCGTGTAGCCGCGGACCTCGGCGCCGGCGCGGTGCACTTGCAGGCGGATGCCGTCGAGCTTGGCCTCGACGGACGAGAGATCGAACAGGGCGACCGCCTCGGCGGCCGACGCGCTCGAGGCCGCGAGCATCGGCTGCACCGGGTGCAGCGGTTGCAGCACGAAGCCCGACAGGCCGGGCTCGCCCTCGGTGAGCGCGGCAACGGCCGCGACGCCGAGGTCGCCGGCGAACATCGCGGCACGACGGACGCTCGACAGGGAGACGCCCGCAGCACGAGAGATCGCGTCCGTCATCACGCCCGCAAGCGCGCCCTGGCGCAACTCGCCGACCAAGAGCCGGCGGAGGAACTCCGCCTCGTCCTGCGTCGCGCGCGTGAACACGCCCGTGAGCAACGCCGTGCGGCTGGCAGCCGACCCGGGTCCGGCGGTCACAGCGAGCGTGTCGAGCATCTCGTCGACGTCGCGCAGCGTCAGCGTCGGCACCTTCGCGCCCGTCGCGTCGACGGCGAACGCGCCGCGCCAGCCCACACCGACCTTGCCCTGGCGGGGAGCGCCCGTGAGCATGCTCACCGCGGTCTCGATCTCATCGGGCTCGAGCCTCGACAGCAGGCCGGCGAGCGCGGCGATCTTGGCCGACCGCGCGGACGTCATCGCCACGGTGGTCGAGGTGGCCACGAGATCGGCGAAGAGCACACCGCCGAGTTTGCCGCGCCGCGGCACGCTCTCCGAGACTGCACCGCGATGGACTTCGCCACGATGATGAACCTCGAGCCCCACGGACCGGACACGTTCGTGGGCATCGGGCCGAAGTATCCGTGGGGCGGGCTCTACGGAGGGCAGATCGTGGCGCAGGCGCTGCGAGCCGCGACCCTCACGGTCGAGCCGGCGTTTCGGGTGCACTCGCTGCACGCGTACTTCATTCGGCGGGGCGATCACGAACAGCCGATCCGCTTCGAGGTCGACCGAATTCGCAACGGGCGCTCGTTCGTCACGCGGTCGGTGATCGCACGGCAGCCGGTCGGCGCGATCCTCAACATGTCGGCCAGCTTCCAGATCGACGAGCCGGCGCCGGACATGCA
>DASZHU010000218.1:0-15865 GCA_035937605.1 Acidimicrobiales bacterium
AAGCCGGCCTGCAAGAGACCGAGCTCACCGGCGTCGTCGACGTCCACGTGCACGTCGAGGTCGCCCAGCTGCATTCGATGCACGGCCCGATGAAGCTGTTGCAACGGGTCAGCAAGTGAGCGGGCGGCGGCGTACAAGACGATGAAGCCGGCGGCCAACCCGCTACCGGCCAGGAACCAGATCGCGGTCGCGGTGGGGGGCTGGGCGGCCGGGCGGCCGACATAACTGAGTCCGATCGTGACCAAGAACACCCCGCAACCCAACATCCCCGACAGCAGCAGCTTGGCCCGCACCCCCAACGAACCCGCACGTTGCGGAACGTGACCGACCAGGGCAAGAGCAAACACTGGACGCAACGTCCGCTCGGCCAACAGATAGGCCATGGCCGACGCGGTCAGCCCACCGAGCACGATCGACAAGAACGTGCGCAACGTGTATGCCAGCCCGTTGCCGTAAGCCAGCAAGTTGAGCGCACCGAAAATCAGCGCCGCGACGATCCAAGGCATGAACCCCTCGATCGCCTCCCGCAAGGGAAGTCCAAGCACCGACCGCTGCTCCAACAGACTGGGCGAGCGTCCCTCGTTCAACCAGGCGGTCCGACCGAGGTAGAGCCGATAACCACGAAGTCCGCAGCCGATCATCGTCGCCGGGAGATACACCGCAAGCACAACCACGTCGGTGGGCTCAACACCCACGCCGCGCAGGTGGGCGTTCGTCAACGCGGCGGACGTCAGGGCAACCACCACACCACCGAAATGCGCCAGCCCCACACGACTGTTCATCCGACGACCGATCCGCCTGCGCAACACCGCACCCGGAACAGGAGCCGTCACACCGCGACCTTCGCCACCCACACCGACCAGTCCTGCATGACACCCGCCACACGACCTCGAACGATCATCGCCCGTTCCGCGCGAACGTGGTCGCGCGGTGCGATGGGGGTGTAGACCACGCGTCGTGAACACGACCGCCGTCGTGGCTGGTGCGGTCCGGGCGGCCTCGGGCCTGTCGTTTCTCGTGGCGCCGGAACGCGCGCAACTCCTGTGGTCCCAGCGGCCGGCCACCGATCCAACCGCTCGCCTCCTGCTGCGGTCGATGGGCTACCGCGACGCCCTCATTGGTGGGGGCCTCCTCGTCGAGGGTGCCCGGTCAAGTCCCAATGTCCGCTGGTGGTTCCTGGCCTCGGCCGGAGCGGACACGGCCGACCTCATCGGCGGGCTGACGGTTCGCAACGAACTGTCCCGACGCGATCACGTGATGGGCATCGGTGGCGCAGCGGTTGGTGTGCTGATCGGGCTCGCCGGCTGGACGGCAACACGGCGAGGGGGTCGTCGCGCTTCCTAGGCGGACGATCGTCGTCCCGCGGTCCCGGATCGAGTGTCAAAACGGCACGGACGCGTTCCCGGTTCGTCGTCGCGCCTCGGTTCCGGCGTCGATTCAGCACCGCATGAGGGATCGCAAGACGCAAGAACCACGAGCAGCGTGTGCTCCGTCAGGCTGGCACTTTGATGACGACGTCGGTGAGGTCGATGGTCACGTCGCGTTCGAGACGACGGCCGCCGGGCATGAGGCAGATGACGTGCCAGTCGCCGGGAACTGCGTAGAAGGTGAACCCGCCCTGGTCGTCGGCGCGGACTTCGCCGACGAAGTCGCCTCCGGCGTCGCGCAGTTGCACGAATGCGCCAGCGCCCTCGGGAGTGCGTCCTTTGATCCGTGTCAACGATCCGCAACAAAGGACGCCGCGCGTGTGATGTCGTCGGCGTTCGCGCGTCCGCGTTGGGGGCGCGCCAGCAATGGCCGGTGGTTGGTCAGGTGTCGCTGAGCACCGCCTCGATGTAGCCAGGTCCTGCGACGACGATCGCGAGCCGCCGCTTCGGATGCCACGGTGGGAGGTCGTCGGTCGCCGGCAGCGGTGCCTTGACGAGCAGGTCTCGCAACGTCGCGCTCAGGTCGTACAGCCAGAGCCGCTCGACGAACCGTGGGTGAGCAGCGATGCCGGGGTAGGCGGCGACGACGGAGCGAATCAGGGCGGTGGCGTCGTCGTACTGCAGCAAGGGTTGGAGCTCGAGATCGGGAGGACCAAGCCGCGCCCACTCGTAGTCGAGCAGCGCAACGAGCCGCATCCCGTCCCAGATGACGTTGTTGAGTTGGGCGTCGCCGTGGACGACGACGCCGTCGCTCGAGTTCCTCAACGGGTCGATCGGTCGAAGGCGTTTCATCTCTTCGTCGAGCTGCGCGACGAGCTGCTGGTCGACGTTGTCGAGGTGCGTCGCCGGCTCGACGAGTCGCAGCGCTCGGTCGACCGGAAGCGGGTTGAGGTCCGCGCCGATGACGTCGTCGTAGTCGGGCTGAACCGGGCGAGCCGCGAGCGCAACCCGGACCGCCGGGGACGGCTCCCAGGCGTGCAGCGCACGGAGCGCGTGGCCGAATTGTTCGGCTGCGGTCCGTCGCTGGGTCCGGTCGAGGTCGGCCCACCAATGGGACAGGCTGGTGCCGGGCACCCAGTGGGTCAGCGTCCAGGTCAGGTCGTCGATGACGCCGGCGTCGGCGAGCCTGCCGTGAGGCACCTCGTCGGGCAGGTGCTCGAGGATGAGTGCCTCGCGCTGGAGTCGCGTGCGGTCGCCGCGCCAGCAGATCCGCAGCACGAGCTCGTCGATCTTCCACGCGTCGTTCGAGTCGCTCGGCAGCGGGATCGGCGGGGCGTCGATCGTCAGGTTCGCTGCCTCGGCTACGAGCCGAAGTCGCGCCTCGGAATCCACGTGGCATCGTCGCAGCTGCGAGACCGCACGGGTCCCCCGCCGGATCGATGGCATGGGTCCCCCACGGCGCCACCCACAGCTTTCGCAACCCGTGCCCGGAGCCGACCCGCACGCTGGTCGCGTACGGCGCGTCCCCGATCGGCGTTGTCTGTTAGATGGTGGCCTCGATCGTCTCGATGAGTCGGGCTGCGCCGTCTTCGGTTTGGAGTTTGCGGGCGAGTGCTTGTGCCCGTTCGCGGTAGGAGGGACCGGTTACCAGTTCGGTAACGGCTGCGGGCACGCGGTTGGCACGCGCGCGGTCAGCGCGGCCGCCGGGTGCCAAGCGCGTCGGCTCGGCTGCAGCTCGCGTGGCGAGGTAGCTTGCACGAAACCGCGGCAGCTGGGGGGCTCATGGAAGCGGACAAGGCAACGCCGCCGGCGACAACGGACCTCGGTCCGGTCGACAAGATGTCGCAGGCGATGCTCGATGGTGACACGCGCAGTGTCAGCCGGACGCTCCTGAGATCGGCCGCGCCACGCCTCTTGCGCGACATCCTTGGCCCCACATTGTCGTTCTACGCGGGGTGGAAGGCCACGGGGAGTCTTCTCATTGGGATTGCGCTGGGCACCGCGTTCTCGCTCGGCGCTTACCGCTACGAGCGTCGCCACGGCCGCCCCGGCGCGATCGCGCGTTTGGTGTTGGCGTTCGTCGTGTTGCAAGCGATCATCGGGCTGGCCACCGGCAGCGCGAAGGCTTACCTCATCCAGCCGTCGATCCTCGGCACGGTGAACGGCGCCGTCTGGCTCGGCTCCGTCGTGATCGGCAAGCCGCTTGCCGCGGTGTTCGCCAGTGAGGTCTTCCCAGTCGACGAGGACACCCGGGCGAGCGACGAGTTCCGTTCAGTCTTCCGGCACGTGTCCCTCGTGTTCGGGACGTTCTTCCTCCTCTTCGCCGCACTGCAGCTTCTGGTGCTCGTGGCAGTCGGCGTGGACGCCTTCGTCGTAGTGCGCGTCGTCGACGCCGTCGGCATCCTTGCGTTGATCGTGTACTCCGTGCGGTATGCAGTCGAACGGCTCGCGGGTCGGATGCAACTCACCTCGTGACCGCCCGCGCCGTGCTCAAGGCGCATCCAGCCCCCTGTCCCCCGCCCGCCAGATGCGGTCCGTAGCGGGCGTGGAGAGTCCGGTTTGTCCGATCGGGAAAGATGGGCGGCCGTGGCGACCGCGACACCGGTGATTGACGTCTTGGACCGAGCGTTCTGGCAGCGGAACCCACACGACGCTTGGACGTGGTGCCGGGCGAACGACCCGGTCCACCGTGACGAACGGTCGGGCATCTGGTGCATAACCAAGCACGCCGACATCCAGTGGGTCGAGCGGCACGCCGACGTGTTTTCTTCCGACTCGGCGTACCGGCTCAACGAGTCGCCGGGCGAGTCGAACATGATCGCCAGCGACGACCCCGTGCATCTGCACCAGCGCCGGCTGGTCAATCGCCGGTTCACGCCGAAGGCAGTGAAGGCGCAGTCGGACAAGCTCGCCGAGATGATCGACACGCTCGTCGATCCGCTCACTTCGCAGGGCCGCACCGAGGTGATCAACGATCTCGCCGGTCAGCTACCGGCGCGGTTCACCGCGTGGCTGCTCGGCCTCGACGAGGACGAGTGGTGGCCGACGATGAAGGTGTGGAGTGAGCGCCTCATGCGCCTCGACGCCGCGATGCTGGACGCCGAGGTGCTGATGGAGCTCGGGCCGACGCTGGGCGAGCTGATGGACGCGGTTGTCGGCCAGCACGAGCAGCGCCAGGGCTGCCCGGTCGAGGGTGCGGGCTTGATGACGACGTGGGCAAACGCGTCGATGATCGACGGTTCACCGATGCCGGTGGAGACGATGTTCCACGAGACCGGTTTGTTCGTTTCGGGCGGATCGGAGACCACTCGCACCGCGATCGCTCACGGCTTGCGCGTTTTGTGTGACCACCAGGATCAGTGGGAGCTGCTACACGAGCGTTCCGAGCTCCTGCCCACGGCGGTCGACGAGGTGATCCGGTGGGTCACACCGCTCAACAACATGTTTCGCACAGCGACACGTGACTCGGAGGTGCGTGGCGTCACGATCAAGGCCGGTGACCGGGTGATGCTCGTGTACCCGTCGGCCAACCGCGACGAGGACGTGTTCGCCGATCCGTTTACCTTCGACGTCACCCGCAACCCGAACAATCACCTCGCCTTCGGCTACGGCACCCACTTCTGCGTCGGCGCCAACTTCGCCCGCAAGGAGCTCGAGTTGCTCCTCGGCAAGCTCACGACGGACTGGACCAACCTGCGCGTCGTCACCGAACCGGACGTCGAACTCAACCACTTCGCCCGCGCCGTCCGAAGCTTCGAGCTCGCCTTCGACGCCCGCTGACGCCGTTCGACCGGCGACCTCGGAGTACCTACCGGCCGGCCGCGCGAGCGGACGCGACTCCACCGTGGTCGGCTCGCGAGTCGGTCTCTACGATCGCGTCATGAGCCTGGAGTGGGAGCAGACGATTGTCGATGCACGGGACCCGGTGCTGCTCGGGACCTGGTGGCGAGAAGCTCTCGGGTGGGTCGTCATCAACGACGACCCCGACGAGTTCGAGATCCGACCAGCCGCAGATCGTCTTCCGGGGCTCTTGTTCGCCCATGTCCGCGACAGCAAGCAGACCAAGAACAGGCTTCACCTCGACTTCCGGCCCGACGACCGAGATCTGGAGGTCGAACGACTACTCATGCTTGGCGCGACGCGAGCGGATGTTGGGCAAGGCGAGCAGTCGTGGACTGTGCTCGCGGACCCTGAAGGCAACGAGTTCTGCGTGCTCGGGTCCCGCGCCCGGTAGCCGCACGTTGCGTGCGTCGCTGCACATCTAGGACGACCAGGTCAGGACCTCGCCCTCCTTGCCCATCAGAACACTGCCTGGGAACACGCGCAGGCGCCAAGGATCGACGCGCAAGGCCATGAAGGCCGACGAGAGCGGACCGTCCTTCCACGGCGGGATCATCGCGGGGTCGTAGCCAACCGGCTCGGGTCCGTTCTTGAACAAGTCCCACACGCGTACGCAGCCGGCGTCGTCTTCTACCCACTCGGCACGGCACTCCGCACTACAGGTGTCGTGGTTCGGTGCCCAATAGTTGAGCGAGATGTTGGGACTCTGTTCGAGATGTGCTCGCTTCGTTGGCGTCGGGCTCGTAGCAATCCAGCCGACGAGCGTTGCACCGTCCCACTGCCATATCGGATGCAGGATGCGAGTTCGCGGCCTACCCGCCGAGTCAACGGTGGCTGCCGCGCACCACACGATGTGGTGCGCCATCTTCAAGAAGGCTGGGCCGGTCTGCTCGTAGCTGCTCACAGACGAGACACTGTCACGACGACACATGCGGGCGAGCGATCACGAGCTCGCGCCGCATACAAACGCGCAGATCCCGATCGAGGCCATGGGTCGCCTCCTCATCCCGGAGACGCCGAAGCTCGGGCCCGATCTCATCCTCGGCGAGGACGCGAAAGCCATGCCGCGCGTAGTACGGACCGTTCCACGGCACCTGTTCGAAGGTCGTCAGTGTCACCGCATTCAGATCCCGCTGTTGCGCCCAGGCGCACACGCGACCGAGCAGCGCCGCGCCGTAACCACGTCGTCCGTACTCGGGCATCACGCTGAGCTGTTCGAGATGAGCAACGCCGTCAACGACATCGGCCAGCACGTACCCGACGATCGCGTCATCGTGAACGAGCACCCATATGCGATCGTCGCGGACGTAGCCGGCGAGTTCCTCGACTGACAACGGTTCGTGTGCCGCGATGTCGTCCATCCCCACGGTCTGGAACAGCAGTCCGGCCGCGCGCTCGATCTCGCGTAGTCGCTCGAGTTCGTCAGTCCGAGGCTCGCGGATCATCCAAGACATCGCTCAAGTGTCGTCCATCCGCGACAAACGCAGCACCTTCCGCGCGACAGATGGATGTCGCCGGCGAGGACGCGAGTTGTCCGATTCGGACTGTGGGCGACGCTAGAGGTCGCTCCACGCGCGGAGAAACCGGCTCGCTTCTGATTCGCGCGACCGCGACCCTTTCCGTAGCCCAACGCGCGAATTGCGAGCTGCAAGTGCTGCGTTCGCAGGGTGTTGCCTGTGCAGCGGGTTGGTGAACCGGGCCTCGACCAGGTTGTGATCGCGACGGCCACGACCTCACCGAGTCGAGGCGACAACCGCGAACATCGTGAGCGCCATCGAGAATCGGCCCTCGCGCGCGGCAGTGTGCACGGTCGACACGAAACGGTCGCGTTCGCTGGCCTGCAGTTGACCGGCGTCCACAAGGTCATCCGCGAGGCTCGACATGGAGAAGCATCCATCGGGCGCAGCTGACGTATCCGGGTTCCACGCATCCCACGTCTGCGTGGCCACCGTCTCAGCTACCGGCACCAGCCCGACGGCCGCCGCGATCTTCACGAGTCGCCGCCCGACGTTGGATGGACGTCGACGTTCTGTGCGCAGCGCGTCGCGCACCCTTCGCGTGACGTCGTCGTCTCCGACGTGCATCTCGAACGTCGACCAGTCGGTGTCGAGGAGGGACACGACGCCACCAGGGCGCGCCACTCTCGCCATTTCAGCCACGGCAGCCTGAGGGTCCCGCAACCACTGCAGCGTGCGCTCCGAGCGGACAACGTCGAAGTAGTCGTCCGGCTCGTCGAGGGCGTGAGCATCACCCACCGCGAACCGGCACTGGCATCGCGCCCCACGCGCCCGGAGTTGCGCGCCGGTGATCATCTCGGAGGATGCATCGACTCCAACGACTTCCCCATCGGTACCGAGTTCCTCCGCGAAGGACAGCGCCGCATCACCAAGGCCACAGCCGACGTCGAGCAGCCCGGCACCGGACCGCAACCGCAGCGCCTGTCGTTCCCACCGGCGCAGTTCGTGCGTTGCCTGCCAGCCGGCGGTGTCGTCCATCGTGGCGAGGAGCACCGACGCGTTCGGATCGCCATCGACGTGCTCGTAGCCGAGCCCATGCGTCTCGGGCTCGTCGTTCTGGCGCCGAGTGACCACTGCATGGGTGGTTAGACGACGCATGAACGCGGTGTCAACACGGGCTCAGTACTCCCCCTTGATCACGAAGTACGAACCGCGGATCGTCCCGGCGAGCTTCGATTTCTGTCGCGCGAACTTGAATGAGCCGAGCTCGGCCGGCACCTCCATCCCTTCGGAGAGTTTGAACCCGACGGCTCGCTTCTTCGTGTCGTCGAGCGTGTACAGCACGTTGATCGACAGCCCGCTCTCGTAGAACACGTACGTCCACCGGATGTCCTCGACCTGGAACGTCGTCGCCTCGAGGGGACGCGAAGCGATGACGATGTCGCGTTCCTCCTTCAGCACACGGTGCACCAACTCGATGGCCTGCTTCGCCTTGGCGGCCGGTTCGACCGTGAAGACGTGGTCGTACTTGTTCTTGAAGTAGCGAGCCTCGTTCGCCCGCAGGCCGGCCAGTGCGGCCGCCACCGGCGACGACTCCAGGCCCTCGGCAGAGACGTTGACGAAGTCCACTGCGTAGCTCATGCCGCGCAAACTACCGGGCTCGTGGAGCGGTCAGCGACGCCGGGCGCGCAGGACGACATCGGCGATGTGCGGAGCGCCGTGCGGCGGGTCGACGCGCGGCTCGGTCGCATGCAACTCCACGGTGAAGTCGTCGCCGAGCAGCCCGCCGAGTTCGTCGGCGCCGACGTAGTCCGTGGGGTCGACGCCTCGCGACTTCATGTGCTCCCTGTGCTCGTCGTCGAGGTCGTGGTAGACGGCGAGCAGCAAACCGCCCGGGCGCACCGTGTCGAGCAACGCCTGCACCGCGCTGTCGCCCGCGGCCTTCGGCAGCGCCGGATACTGCATCGACAAGAGGTCGACAGAGCGGGCCGGGAATGGCGTCTGGAGGACGTCGCCGCAGACCCAATCAACCGCGGCGCCTGCCAGTTGGGCAGCCTCCCGCGCCCGGCTCACCGCGACGTCGGAGATGTCGATCGCCGTGACCGTCCACCCGCGCTGAGCGAGCCAGATCGCGTCGGCGCCCTCGCCACAACCAACGTCAAGCGCACGGCCTGGGGTCAGAGCGGCGACCTCCGCAACGAGCCGCCCGTTTGGCCGCCCGCTCCACTTCGTCCCGTCGCGCTCGCAGTACCTCGCGTCCCACTCGGCGGCTTGCGCCGGGGCGCCGGGCCGCCCCTCGCCGTGTTCGTGGTCGCGCATGTCTGCACTATGGCGCGCCATGGGCTGCTCGCGAAGTCGTACAAGGGACACACGTATCGCCGGGTTTGACGCTTCCGTAGATCGTTCATTGAGCGCGAGTGGTCGTGATTCGGCGGCCACGGCATGAATCACAGCCACTATCGCTCACGCCTGTCCGGGCGCGGCTGACGCCGGTTGGCGGTCACGAGCGGGCGACGCGCGCCAGGTAGGTGTGGCGCTCGAGTGGGTTCACCGTCGTCCGTCGGCGCGTCGGCGGCGCGCCCCGCACGGGTTGGTAGCCACCGAAGGACGTCTCCCCAACACCCTCTCCGCCCGTGAGGCCGGGCAGCTCCCGCCGGATGTCCTGCGCCCGAGCCGCGGGCAGCGACGCCGTGATCACCGAGAGGTTCCCCCGCGCCGACGGCGTTCCCACTCCCCCGCCCAGCCGTGACACCGCGGCGAGAACGGCGCCAACCGCTTCCGCAGGGACCTCGATCTCCACCCGCACGATCGGTTCGCAGACCACGGTCCGCGCCCGCTCGAGCGCCAGCATCAGCACGAGGGGAGTGAGCTTGCGAAAGTCAGCGGCCGTCGATCGGGGCGTCGCGCTCACGGGCTTCGTCGGGCCGTCGCTCGCGTAGTAGCCGCATTCGTTCATCGTCACGACGCAGTCCGTCACCGGCCAGCCGAACAGACCCTCCTGCAGCGTGCCACCGACGTACTGCGTCATGGCCTCCGCGAACCTCTCCCTGGTCTTGTAGATGAACAGCGGGAGAACGCGCGAGTCGACGTCGAGTCGGAACCGCACACCCGATCCGGCCATGCCCGGTTCGATCGACAGCCCGACCGTGGCGGAAAACGGGTGCGCCTCCGATTGCAGGATCTCGACCGCCGCACCGCTCCCAAGCGTGCGCTCGATGCAGATCGTCGTCGTCTCGCGAAACGAAACCTCGAGGCCGAAGTTGTTGCCAAGCGTTGCCTGGATGACTTCCTTCTGCACCTCGCCGTAGAGCGACACGGAGATCTCCTGGCGCGTGTCGTCCTGGCGAACGTTGATCAGCGGATCTTGCTCGGCGAGCTGATCGAGCGCGACGCGAAGTGCGCCGCGGTCAACGGCATGGCGAGGGACGACAACGGTCTCCAGCGTCGGCGGCGCGAAGTGGCGGCGTTGCGGTGGCGTTGCTGGGGTGCCGATCACGTCGCCGATCCGGATGTCGCCGAGTCCCCAAAGTTGCCCGATCTGGCGAGCGCAGATCGATCCGCGCTCGACGGCCGAACCGCGGTCGAACACCCGAATCGCGGTCACCTTCCGATGCCCGTCGAGCCGATCGCGGACGTGGACGGCGCCCGAGAACATCCGGACGTACGCGATTCGCTCACCGGACGGACCCCGGTCGACCTTGAACACGCTGCCGCAGACGGGACCTTCGACGTCACCTTCGGTCGCGGGCAACAGCTCGGCGATGCCTGCCATCAGCGAACCGACGCCAGCACCCGTGATGGCCGAGCCGAAGAAGAGCGGATGCACGTGCCCGCGTGCCGTTTGCATTGCAAGCTCTTGGCGCAGCTCAAGGTACCCGAGACTTCTCTGATCGTTGACGTATGCGGTGAGAAGCTCGTCGTTGCGCTCGGCGAGCAGCGCTGCGAGTTGCGTTGCCCACTGCCGGTCAGCAACGCCGTATGGCGTGAAGTTGCCGGCCCGTGAGCCCAGATCGTGCACTTCACCCATCGCGACGATGGCCGGCATCAACTTCTCGCGGATGCTCCGCAGAACAGCATCGTCTCGCGCGCCACCGCGGTCGATCTTGTTCACGAAGATCACGGTCGGAATGCCGAGTCGCCGCAGGGTTCTCATCAACACGCGGGTCTGCGCCTGCACGCCCTCCACTGCGGAGATCACCAACACCGCGCCGTCGAGCACGTTGAGCACTCGCTCGACCTCGGCGATGAAGTCCGGGTGACCCGGAGTGTCGATCAGGTTGACCGTGACGTCGTCGATGACGAACGACACGACCGCGGCCTTGATCGTGATGCCACGTTGCTGCTCGAGCGCCAACGAGTCGGTCTGGGTCGTGCCGTCATCGACTCGGCCGAGCTCATCGATGACACCGGCGGCATACAGCAGCCGCTCGGTCAGCGTTGTCTTACCGGCGTCTACGTGCGCCAGGATTCCAAGGTTCAACGTCCGCATTCAGCCTCATGTCCATTCGGTCGATCGAAACTTCCCGTTGGATTGACATGAGGCGTCGGCGCATCGCTCTCTCCTGGCAGTCGGCTGCGTCGAGTGCAGCAGACCGCCACCTCGGAGGACAACCGATTTGCACGACCGGCCGGGTCAGTTGCCTCGCGCGGCTCGGCGGCGGCTCCTCTCGGCTCGCTCGCGCACCCAGCAGCCATCGACGTGGTCGTTCACGAGCCCCATCGCTTGCATGAACGCGCAGACGGTCGTCGGCCCGACGTAGGTCCAGCCTCGGCGCTTCAGGTCCTTCGCGAGTGCCGTCGACGTCGCTGACGTCGGCGCAATCGCAACCGGCGGCGGGCCGAAGGTCGCGTGGGGCCAGAAGTGTGCCGCGAGTGAACCGCTCTCCTCCGTGAGCTCGATCGCTCGTTCGGCGTTGTTGATCGTGGAACGGATCTTCCCTCCATGACGAACGATTCCGGCATCGTTGAGCAGCCGCTCGACGTCGTCCTCGCCAAACGTGGCGACGATCGTGAAGTCGAAGCCGGCGAACGCGGCGCGAAACGAGTCGCGCTTGCGCAGGATGGTCGACCACGACAGCCCCGACTGAAAGCCCTCGAGGCACAGCTTCTCGAACAGCCGATGATCGTCCGTCACGCCGAAGCCCCACTCGGTGTCGTGATAGCTCCGATACTCGGACGTTCCGGCTGACCACGAGCACCGCGCCTTGCCGTCGTCGCCGACGACAACACGTTCCTCAGCCACCACGGTCGCCAGTCTGCCGCCTCGACGGCTGGGCGATCCCGTGAGGGTTGACATCTGTTCACGTATATGTGAACTATTGCTGGTGATGGATGTCTTCGAAGTGCTCGCCGATCCACGGCGGCGCCAGGTGGTGCAGATGCTGAGCACCCGTCCGCACCGCGCCGGCGAGCTGGCCGAGGCGGCGGGGATGTCACCGCCCGCGATGAGTCGCCACCTCAAGTCGCTGCTGGATGCCGGCGTCGTCGAGGACGAGCGCGTGAGCGACGACGCCCGCCTTCGGATGTTCAAGTTGCGGCCGCAGTCGCTCGTGGCCGTGCAGGCGTTCCTCGATCAACTGCAAGCCGAGTGGAGCACGCAGCTCCGCTCGTTCAAGCGACATGTGGAGGCGAAGAAGCGATGAACGTGACCTCGACCATCGATGTGGACGTCGATCCCGACACCGCCTTCAGGGCCTTCACCGACGAGCTGGATCAATGGTGGGGCAACGGCCCCATCGACGCGTGGGACTCGTCTCGCTGCATCGGACGTCGGCTCGAGCCCGGCGTCGGCGGACGGCTCCTCGAGCTGTACCAGGACGACGACCTCGAGCTCGGGCGCGTCACGGTGTGGGAGCCGGGTGCACGCGTGTGCTGGCAGAGCTCGGTCGACGACGTCGTCATCGAGGTCTACTTCGAAGCGATCGCGAGCGGGACGCGCGTGCGGGTCGAAGGCATCGTGCCCGACGGCAAGGTCGGCGGCGCCGGCCTGTCGTTCGTGCGCATGACGCCGGAGTGGCTTCCGCGCTGGATCCGGCGCCGCCCGACGCCGCGGCTCGAGCTCTCGCGCCTGAACATGATCGTGCACTACGCCAAGCCGGTCGCTGCCGCCCACTGGTTGTGCGAGGCATTCGGGTTCGAGGCGACGACGTCACTTCCCGACGACGACTCCGAGCAGTTCACGTGGATCGAGTTCCGGATCGGCAACGGCGCCATCATGCTGTACCCCGCAGTGAGTGACGCCACCGGCGTGACCCACCAGCCCTTCGTGTACGTCGACGACGTGACCGACCACTTCACGCGGGCAAGCGCGGCCGGCGCGACCATCGTGGAACCGATCAAGCACCACGGCTTCAAGGCGTACGTGGCCGAAGACCTCGAGGGCCGGCGGTGGACGTTCGCCCAGGCACGACCGACGATGGCCTGACGCTGCACCCCTGACCCCGACAGAACCGCGCCCGCACCGTACGGTCACACCCGTGCCCCTCGGTCGGCTGGAACTGGTGCGATCGCTACGCGTCGGTGTTGTCGCCGCTGCGCTCGCCGCCGGGGTCGTTGGCGTCCTCACGCTCGGTGCATCACGGCAGGCGCCGGCGTCGGTGCCGGCGTTCGTGCACAGCTACGACCACCGCGTCCTGCACGACGGGCTCGAGATCCTGCTCGTGCAGAGCGACGGCCAGGCGTTCGCCACGCTCGCCCGCGACCCGTCGCTGTCGCGTCCCGATGTCTTCGACACTCGGGCGGAGGCCGCCTACCGAGCGAGCCGGCCGTTGCTCGGGTATGCCGCATGGATCGGATCGGCGGGAAGACCCGGATGGGTGCCACCGGCCCTCGCCGCACTTTTCGTCATCGCCGTCGGCGCCACCGCGGCCGGCCTCGCCATGTTGCTGCAACAACGAACGGCATCGCCGTGGTTCGCTGCCGGGCTCGTCGTCCTTCCCGGCACCTACGCGTCGCTCGAGTACTTCGGGCCTGAGCTCCTGGGCCTCGCACTCGTCGCGTGGGGCCTCGTGCTGTGGAAGCGCGACGGCCCAGTGAGTCCCGTGGTGGTCGCGTTGTTCGCGCTGGCCGGCATGGCCCGCGAGACGTTTCTTCTCGTTCCCTTCGCGCTCGCGCTGTCGAGTCTGGTCTCGCGGCGATATCGCGCCGCGGTCGCGATGACCTCCACGGCCGCCGTGTGGATGGTGTGGGTCGTCTTCGTTCGCATTCGAGTTGGTGCATGGCCCAGCGACGCCGGCCAGGGACGTCTGACGCGTCCATTTCAGGGCCTGTTCGACGCCCTCTCCCATCACGCGACGGTCGGGCCGGAGGTGTATGCCGCGGTCGGGCTCGTGATCGCGGTCTACGTCATCGCCTTCTGCCGCGACGACGAGCTCTGGCCCGTCGTCGCTCTCCACGCGGTGTTCGCGACGATGCTCGGCCTCTACGTCTGGATCGACTGGCAGTACTTCACGCGCGTGCTGTTGCCGCTCTACGCCCTCGGCTTCGTGTTGATCCTCGGCCGGCTCTCGAGTGGGCCGAGCTCGGCGAGCGAGCCCGCGGCGACACTCGGAAAGTAGAAACCCTTCGTGGCGCGCACGATCCGCTTGGCGGGACGCAGCTACCGGCTGGAGCCTCCGAGCCGCCACGACCCGAGGCTCCACGTTGCCGCGATACTCGCGACCGTCCAGGGGCTCGGCCAGACGAGCTTCCGCTTCGAGCTGTCGATCGCCCAGATCCTCGTGTCGCTGGCGACGTGCGCGGCAATCGACGTAGCCATCACGATGCGACGACACGCCACGATCGCGTGGCCCGCGAGCGCGCTGCTCACCGGCAACGGCATCGCACTTCTTCTCCGTGTCAACGGGACCCAACCCGGCGACTGGTGGTCGCTGCGGGGCTGGTGGATCTACGCGGGGACCGCGGGGGTGGCGATGGCGTCGAAACACGTCGTGCGTGCGCGTTCGGCGCACGTCTTCAACCCGTCCAACGTCGGGCTTCTCCTGTGCTTCGCCATCCTCGGCACCGGAACAGTCAATCCCCAGGACCTCTGGTGGGGACCGCCGTCGGTCGCGCTCGCGGCGACGCAAGCCCTGGTCGTGATCGGCGGCGTCGCGATCGCGCGGCGGCTGCACTTCCTCCGTATGGCGATTGCGTTCTGGCTGACGTTCGCGACCGGCATCGGCGTCGTCACGATCGCCGGGCACGCGATCACCGCCCGCTGGCACGTGGGGACGGTGCACGGCGCGACGTTCTGGTGGGTGCTCGTCACCTCACCCGAGGTGTTGATCTTCCTCTTCTTCATGATCACGGATCCGCAGACGACACCGAGGCAAGCGCCCGCGCGGGTCGTGTTCGGCGCCATGGTCGGAACCCTCAGCGCGATGTTCGCCGCGGTGGCGACGACGGAGTTCGGCACGAAACTCGCGTTGCTCGCGGCGCTCGCGGCCGCCAGCCTGGCGCGGCCGATCATCGCGAGGCGCGCGCGGCACATCGGCCGCGTACGCCCACCGGCCGCCGCGCTCGCCGGAGGCGCGCTCGTTGCCGTCCTCGCAGCGTCGGGTCACTTCGCGCGCGCCTCGACGACCCCGTCGACGGCGAGCGCCTCTCCGCGCGAAGTCTTCGTCGACGTCTCGTCGTTGCCGCCGATCTCCATCGACCCGTCGGTCGGGCACGCGGGGGCGGCGGTCGACGATGCCGCCGCCCGCCGTCTCGTCGTGGACGCCATCGCCCAGCTGGCCGCGGAACCAGGGCACCGATACGAGATCACGCGGGCGATCATCGTCCTCGTGCGCAACGGCCAGGCGCCGCCGCGGATCGGGGTGCGGGTGATCGGCACGGTGCAAGGCTCGACCACGGCGGCGGCGGTCGATCGGACGATCGCACCAGGCTGACGCGTTCTCGGCGCAGGCGGAACGTCACGCGCCTACATTTCGGGCGGATCCGCGGGCCGTGGAGGCCCGTGGCGGGGATCCGCAGGCCGGAAGGGGTTGGGTGGCGGCGCTTTCCACGTCGAATCCTGAGACGCCGCAGACCTTCGGCGATCTACTCCGCGGGTTTCCCACGTTCCTGCGCACGAGCCTGCCGAGCGTGATCGCGAGCGCGGTGACCGCCGGGGTCGTCGGCTACGTGCTCAACATCTGGATCATGGCCGTCAAGTACCAGGGCACGAACGACATCCCGAAGGGCACACCCGTCACAACCGGCGACAACCTTCTCGGTGGC
>DASZHU010000219.1:0-1717 GCA_035937605.1 Acidimicrobiales bacterium
CGAGCCGCCACGCCAGGATCCGTCGCGAGAAGTTGTCGATCACCGCGTGCAGGTAGTCCCGGAGGTTCGTAGCAGAACCAGCGCAAGCCGGAGCAGCGTCGTGAGCTTCTGCACGCGTCGCCGCAGCTTCAGAACCCCCTGTCGGAGCTCCGGCTCCGTGAGGTCCGCTACCCGGCGTTTCGCACCCGACGGGATTGATGATGGAGCGTATACTTCCAGGGAATCCACGACAGTCACACAAGATCACCACATGCATGAGCCCAGCACTGTCCGTCGCACATGGAGCCGCGGGCTCGCGCTCCTCGTCTCGTTCCTTCTCGTCTTCTTCCGTGCGCCGGCGGCGCAACAGACTTCACGCTACACTCTTGTCACCTCGTCGGGGACGATCGGGACGCTCACAGTCACCGAAAGCGGGCGATCGGTCGATAGCGACTACCGCGTCGACGACAACGGACGCGGATCGAAGCTACGCGAGCACGTGGAACTAGGGCCCGATAACCTGCCGCGACGTTGGGAGATTCAGGGCACCAGTTGGTTTGGTGCGCCGGTGAAGGAGAACTTCCTCCTCGAGAATGAACGAGCGACGTGGACATCGCTCGACGACAAAGGCGAGGCCCACGCGAAGAGCGCGCTGTACATTGCTAACAACAGCACGCCGTGGGCGAAGGGGCTGTATCTGAGGGCGCTCCTCGCGGCCAAGGATCATCAGCGCAGCGTGCTGCCAGGTGGCGCGATCAGAACCGAGGTCCTGCGAAGCGTTCAAGTCGGCTCGCAGAAAGACGAAATGACCGCGTACGCGATCTGGGGTCTCGACGTCGCTCCGCAATTCGTCCTTGCACGCAAGGATCGCTTCGTTGCGTCGCTTGTGCCGGGCACGGTGCTGGTCGAAGAGAAACATCAGAACGATTTCGCGGAGCTCTCGGCGTTGGCCGGCGAGCTGTCGGCGGCCGCGCTAAAGTCTTTCACGACGACGGTGACGCACAGCGTTCCGGGCCCGCTCTGGCTGACGAACGTTCGCGTGTTCGACCCTGTAAGCGGACGGGTCGGATCGCCCACCAGCGTCGGTATCTTTCGCGACACCATCGTCAGCCTCGGCGCGAATGCGCCTTCCGACGCCTCGATCGTCGACGGCGGTGGCGGGACGCTCCTGCCCGGACTGTTCGATTCTCACAGCCATATCGACGACTGGTCAGGCGCGCTCAACATCGCGGCCGGCGTAACGTTCGTGCGCGACCCCGGCAACGACAACGACACGCTGCTGTTGCTCGAGAAGCGGATTGCCGCTGGCGAGTTCCTCGGGCCGCGGGTGAAGAGCAGCGGCTTCCTCGAAGGCCAGTCGCCGTTTGCCGCGCACGCCGGGTTCGTGATTGACAGCGTCGACGAGGCGAAGGCCAAGGTGCAGTGGTACTCTGCCCACGGGTTCTGGGGGGTCAAGATCTACAACTCGATGAACCCGGACTTCGTGAGGCCCATCGCGGACGAGGCGCACCGGCTCGGCCTGCATGTTTCGGGGCACGTGCCGGCGTTCATGTCGTCCGAACGAGCGATTCGCGACGGCTACGACGAGATCAACCACATCAACCAGCTCGTCCTGAGCTTCATCATCGATCCGCTGAAAGACGACACGCGGACCACGTTCAGGTTTACCGCGGTCGGCGAGCGGCTGAAGGACCTCGATCTAGAGAGCGAGCCCGTGCAGCGAATGGTGGCGTTGATG
>DASZHU010000220.1:0-6497 GCA_035937605.1 Acidimicrobiales bacterium
GCTCGTGCAGCCGGACTCCATCGAGAAGGCGGTGAAGGTCGGCTTGCTCAACCGGGCGGACGCGGCCGCCCGCTCCGAGGGCGCGGCGATCAAGCAGGTCTCGGCTCGCGTCGGCGACAGCCGCCGCAAGCTCCTGATCGCGAACAGCGACGGCCTTCTTGCCGAAGACGACCAGGTGAAGACGATGATCGCGGTGCAGTGCGTCGCAGTCGGCGACACCGGCATGCAAACCGGCTACGAGTCGATCGGACACACGATCGGCTGGGAGCTCTTCGATCGGGTCGACGTCGAGGAGCACGCCCGCAAGGTGGCGCGTCAGGCCCTCACGAAGCTCGCGGCCCGTCCCGCTCCGTCCGGGTCGATGCCGGTCGTCATCGGTGCGGGTGGCGGCGGCGTGTTGTTCCACGAGGCCTGCGGTCACGGGCTCGAGGCCGACATCATCGGGAAGGGCGCGTCGGTGTTCCGCGGCCGCAAGGGCGAGCTCGTGGCGTCGCCGCTCGTGACGCTTGTCGACGACGGCACGATGGGCGAGGAGTGGGGTTGCTTCGCGGTCGACGACGAGGGCACACCGGCGCAACGCAACGTGCTCATCGAAGACGGCGTGCTCACCGACTACATGTACGACTTCCTGCGCTCGCGCAAGGAAGGACGGCCACGGTCCGGCAACGGACGGCGCCAGAGCTACCAACACCTCCCGATGGTGCGGATGACCAACACGTTCCTGCTCGCGGGCGACGACGAACCGTCCGACATCATCGGTGGCACGGAGCGCGGCGTCTACGTCAAGGCGCTCGGCGGCGGGCAGGTCAACACGGCAACCGGCGACTTCGTGTTCGGCATGACCGAGGCATACCTCATCGAGGACGGTGAGATCACCGAGCCGCTCCGCGAGGGCAACCTCATCGGCAACGGTCCGCAGGTGCTGACCATGATCGAAGCCGTCGGCAACGACTTCGCGATGGGCCCCCCGGGAATGTGTGGCAAGGACGGTCAAGGCGTTCCGGTCGGCGACGGCGTTCCGACGTTGCGAGTGCAGGCACTCACCATCGGCGGCACCGCCGCGTGAGCATCGACCTGGACGGATTGCTCGCGATCGGCGATCGCATCGCGGGGTGGGCAACCGGCGGCGAGCAGATCGAAGCCGTGGTCGTTCACTCGCGCGACACCGAGATCCGGGCCTACGAGGGTGAGATCGAGCAGCTCTCCTCCGCGGAGACACAAGGCGTCGGCATCCGTGTCGTCCGCAATCAACGCGTCGGTTTCGCCTACGCCGGCGCCCTCGACGACGACGTGCTCGCCGAGACCGTCGCCGACGCGCGCGACAACGCAGGTTTCGGGACCCCCGACGAATTCGTGGGCCTCGCCGAGCCGGACGGTGTCGAGCTCGCGGACCTCGACCTTTTCCGCCAAGCGCTCGCCGAGTATCCGACCGATCGCAAGGTCGAGCTCGCGCTCGCGCTCGAGCGCGCGGCCAAAGCAGCCGACGCACGGATCTCGGGCGTCGAGTCGGCGGACTACGTCGACACGATCGCGATCGGCGCGGTCGTGACGTCGACGGGCATCCGCGCCGGTGCCCGCGAGTCGGCGACGTACGTCATGGCATCGGTGCTCGCCGAGGACGGCGACGAGACCCAGACCGGCTTCGGGTTCTCGGTCGGGCGCGAGCCCGCGGAGCTCGACATCGACCGTGCGGCCGCGGACGCGGCCGATCGTGCCACCCGCATGCTCGGCGCCACGAAGCCGCCGAGCGAACGGCTCACGGTCGTGCTCGATCCGTACGTCACGGCCCAGCTGATCGGCATCATCGGCGGCACGCTGTCGGCGGAGGCGGTGCTGAAGGGGCGATCACCGTTTGCCGACCGCGTCGGCGAGGCCATCGGCAACGGCCTGCTCACGCTCGTCGACGACCCGACGAACCCGCTGGCCTTCACGGCAACGCAGACTGACGGCGAGGGCCTCGCGACGAGGCGCAATGTGCTCATCGAGAACGGCGTGTTGCGCGGCTTCCTCCACAACGCGTACACGGCGCGTCGCATGGGAACGCAGCCGACCGGCTCGGCGATCCGAGGGTTCAAGAGCACGCCGAGTGCCGGTGCGCAGGCCGTGTCGCTGGTGCCGGGCACGAAGTCGCAGGCCGAGCTGATCAGCGATGTCGGCGACGGTCTGCTGGTGGAGTCGGTTCAAGGCCTGCATTCGGGCGTGAACCCGGTATCGGGCGACTTCTCCACGGGCGCGCAAGGGCTGCGCATCTCCGGCGGCAACGTGGGCGCCCCGTTGCGCGAGTTCACGATCGCCTCGACCCTGCAGCGGATCTTGCACGACGTCGTCGCAGTGGGAGCCGACGTCGAGTGGCTGCCGATGTCGGCTGCCGGTGTTTCGCTCGTCGTCAACGACGTGACGGTCTCGGGCGTCTGACTCGGATCAGCTGCCGATCGCGAACCGCACGATGCTGACTCCACCCGCAGCGAGGCAGTAGATCGCGAACGGCGTGAGTGTGCGGGTCTCGAAGAACTTCACCAGAAATCGCACCGACACGTAGGCGGCGGCAGCCGCGAAGAGCGCACCCACAAACGCCTGGCCCCTGATGCCGTCGCCGAGGTGTCCCGCGAGATCCGGGACCTTGTAGACGCCTGCGGCGAAGATGATCGGCGTCGCGAGGAGGAACGAGAACCTCACGGCGTCCTCATGGTCGAACCCGCGCACAAGCGCAGCAACCATCGTGATGCCAGACCTGCTGATGCCAGCGAACAGTGCGCCGATCTGGGCGAAGCCGACTGCGCCGGCTTCCTTGAAGTCGAGCCTGTCGAGTGCACCGACGGCTTGCGACCTCGCATCGTGCGGCGAGTGCGCCACGGCGAGCTCGCGGACCGCAGCGCGACGTCGGTAGCGTTCACCGGCAAGCAGGATCGCGCCGTTGATGGCGAGGAAGATGGCGGCGGCGAGCGGCTTGGCAAACAGCGTCCTCAGTGAGTGTTCGAATATGAGGCCCGTGATGCCCGCGGGAACGGTGGCAACGATGAGCAGCCAGGCCATGCGCTCGTCGGGCGTCTCGATCTTCCGAGTGCGCAACGTCGCAATGAAGCCGCCGATGATCCGAACCCACTCGCGGCGGAAGTAGACGAGAAGGGCCATCGCCGTTGCGACGTGCAGCGCCACGACGAATGCGAGATAGAAGGACTCGTTGGCTGACTGCGCCGACACGAGGTTGTCCCAACCGAGCCAGGCCGGGATCAGCACGGAGTGTCCGAGGCTCGAGATGGGAAACAGCTCCGTGACGCCTTGGAGGAGGCCGATCACGATGGCCTGGAAGTAGGAGATCACTCTCGCTCTGCCTTTCGAGACTGACGGGAGTCGCAATCTTCTCCGCTGAGCACTGGCGCGATCGATTCGGCCGCGCCGGCCTGCGCATCAGGTAGCGCGTAGCGCGGGCACGATCGTCGCCGCGACGATGGCGAACGCCACCCGCTCGGTGTCGTTCGAGCGCACCGCGACCGTCACGCGCTGATCGTCCACCGCGACCACGAGCGCGTCGTGCGCGACGGTGAGCGCCGGCGCGCTGTCGGCCGTCGCCGAGCCGACGTCGAAGCCGGCGATGAGGTCGACGTGATCGCCGATCCGCAACGGCACCGTCGTCGGGCCGACCGGTACCGCCACTGCCCGCCAGCCGGCGGGCACGAGCGCGACGATGCCCGTTGCACCGTCCGGACCGAGGCGGGCCGCAACCACTGCTTCGTCGGGCTCGACCGCGGCGACCGCGGTGCGCCCCAAGGGGACCGAGTCGACGGCGCCCCGTGGCACGAGCGCCGTGGGCCACTGGTCGAGCCGAACGTCCGCGGCCCGATGACCCTGCCGATCTCGATGCGGCGAGTCGCCACGACCACCGGACGTGTCGTTCCCCACTGGCGCTTGGCGTCGAGCGCGCTCGCGGCGGTGTGCTGCACCGACACCAGCGCGATGGCCACGAGCACGATCACGGTGAGCCAGCGGGCGAGAGGGTGGTGACGCAAGCGCCGGGGCAGAAGACGCCGCCGGACGATGACTCGACGACGGGCGGGCATGCGCGTTCCTCCTTCGATGCGGACAGCACGGGGAAGGAAGCGGGGAGGAGCGAGGCGCGGCGTCAGGCGCTCTTGGCGTCTGATGAGCTCTTGGTGGCCGAGTCGGACTTGGTGCCGGAGTCCGTCTTCGGCGTCGAGTCGCTCTTCGCGTCCGACTTCGAGTCGGACGAGGAGTCGCTCTTCGACTCCGAGGCTTTGACGGCCGAGCTCTTGGACCGGCTGTCGGTCTTGTAGAAGCCCGACCCCTTGAACGTGATGCCGATATTGCCGAACACCTTGCGGAGGGTGCCGTGGCACGCGGGGCACTCGGTCAACGGGTCATCGGTGAAGGCCTGAACGACCTCGAGATGTTCACCGCAGTCCTTGCAGCGGTACTCGTACGTGGGCATCCGTTTGCTCCGGACCGGTTAGCACTCGACGGGTTTGAGTGCCAAAGGATACCCGGGCTCGCGCCATCCGTACAGTGTCCGGCGTGATCGTGCGCAAGGCAGTGATCCCTGCCGCGGGTCTCGGAACGCGCTTCCTACCGGCGTCGAAGTCGCAGCCGAAGGAGATGCTGCCCGTGGTCGACAAACCGGCCATCCAGTACGTGGTCGAAGAGGCCGTACGGGCGGGCATCGACGACATCCTCATCATCACGAGTCGGGGCAAGTCCTCGCTGGAGGACCACTTCGATCGGAGCATCGAGCTGGAGCTCGAGCTCGAGCACCGCGGCAAGCTCGACGCGCTCAAGGAGGTCCGCGCCCTCGCGGAGCTCGCCGACATCCACTACGTGCGGCAGGGCGAGGCGCTCGGATTGGGCCATGCGGTGTCCGTCGCCCGCCCGCACGTCGGCGACGAACCGTTCGTCGTGATGCTCGGCGACGACATCATGGACGGGCGTCTGCCCCTGCTCGAGGGGATGATCGAGGCGTACGAGCGCCTCGATCGCAGCGTGATCGCGTTGATGGAGGTCGACGACCCCTCGATCTATGGCTGCGCTCGTCCCGAGCCTGCCGACGGCGGCCTCGTCCGGATCCTCGAGATCGTCGAGAAGCCGCCCCGGGCCGAAGCGCCCTCGAACCTCGCGGTGATGGGCCGCTACGTCTTCACGCCGGAGATCTTCGACGCGCTCGCCCACGTGAGACCAGGCGTCGGCGGTGAGGTGCAGCTGACCGATGGCATCGCGCTGCTGATGCAGGAGCAGGACGTGTACGGGTTCCCTTTCTCGGAGGGTCGTTACGACACCGGCAACAAGCTCGACTACCTCAAGGCCACCGTCGAGCTCGCGTCGAGACGTGAGGATCTCGGTCCGGCGTTTCGTGCGTACCTGAAGGACTTCGTGCGGACGCTCGAGTCCTGAGCATCGGACCGGTTTCGCCGTGATCTCTCTCGCCGAAGCGCGGGCCTATGTGTTCGATCGCGTCGTCGCGCTGCCGCGGGTGTCGATGGCGAGTGACCGTGCGCTCGGGTGCGTGCTGGCCGATCCAGTGGTGTCGCGCGAGGCGGTGCCACCGTTCGACAATTCGGCGATGGACGGTTACGCGGTGCGTGCCGCCGACACCCGTGGTGCGCCCGTCGAGCTCGTGGTCGGCGGCGTGCTGGCGGCGGGCGCCGACCCGACGGGTGTCGTCGTCGAGCCCGGCTCGGCCGTGCGGATCATGACCGGCGCGCCGATACCAGAAGGCGCGGACGCGATCGTCATCGTCGAGGACACCCAGCCGCTCGACGACGGCCGGCGCGTGCGCATCGCATCCGCCGCAGGGCTCGGTGACCACGTTCGCGTGGCCGGCGACGACATCCGTCCCGGCGAGGTCGTGATCGATGCGGGCGTACGTCTCGCCGCCGGTCATCTGGGCGTGCTCGCCAGTCTCGGCGTGATGGAAGTGACGGTCGTGCCCCGAGCGCGCGTCGGCGTGTTGTCCACAGGCGACGAGCTCGTCGAAGGCAACGTCGAGTTGAAGCCCGGTCAGTTGCGCGACTCGAACCGACACTCGCTGCTGCCGATGCTTGCCGCCGCCGGTTGCGAGCCGGTCGACTTCGGACTCGTGCGTGACGATCGTGCTGCGATCAGCGCCGCGATCGACGCCGCAGTCGCGTCGTGCGACGCGCTGATGACGAGCGGCGGCGTGAGCATGGGCGATTTCGACGAGGTGAAGGCGGTGCTGTCAGAGCGTGCCGATGACATGCGTTGGATGCAGATCGCCATCCGACCGGCGAAGCCGTTCGCCTTCGGTCTGCTCGACGGCACGCCCGTGTTCGGGTTGCCCGGCAACCCCGTCTCGTCGATTGTGTCGTTCGAGCTCATCGCCCGTCCGGCGCTACGCAAGATGATGGGGTACCCGGCCGACGCCCTCGACCGTCCGACGTTGCGGGCCGTGGCCGACGAGGGGTTCCGTCGCCGGCCCGATGGCAAGACGCATTTCGCCCGCGTGGTGCTCACCGCAATCGACGGGCGGC
>DASZHU010000221.1:0-6214 GCA_035937605.1 Acidimicrobiales bacterium
ACGTCGCGTGGACCATCGATCGCTACAAGGACTACCGACGCGTGCGCCATGACATCGCCGCCGTGAAGGTGCAGATGCCGATCGTGCTGCAGAACATCGTGCAGCGGTCGATCCAGGTGCACGGCGCGCTCGGTGTCTCCAACGAGCTGCCGCTCGGCGGCATGTGGATGACCGCCCCTGTCATGGCGCTCGTCGATGGACCGAGCGAGGTGCACCGCGTGACCGTCGCCCGGCAGCTCCTCAAGCGCTACAAGGCCGCGCCGGGCCTCTGGCCGACCGAACACCTGCCGACGAAGATCGCCGAGGCGCGTGAGCAGCTCGCCGACTACATCGAGCACGAGGTGGCGAACGCCTGAGGCCTCGGCGCCTCGCTCGATGCCGCGGAACCGGTGGCCGCGACACCCCTGTAGGGTCGATGCCCGATGTTGGAGCGGGAACCCGATCCCGGCACGGGCAAGGTCAAGGTGACCTTCCGCCTCCCCGCCGCCACCGGGGTGACGAAGGCGTGGGTGGCCGGCGACTGGAACGGCTGGTCGCAGACCGCCGACGAGATGCATTCGAACGCGCGAGGTGGCCTCGAGTGCACCCTGACGCTCGAGCCGGGACGCTCGTACCGGTTCCGCTACTACCTGGGCGAAGAGCGGTGGGAGAACGACTGGGACGCGGACGCGTACGTCGACAACGAGTTCGGCGGTGCCGACTCCGTGCTCGTCCTCGAATAGCGCTCCTCGACGCGCCGCGACGCGAGCCGGGCCACTCCAACAGGGGCTACTCGAACAACAACGCGTAGTTGGCGCCTGCCCGCAGGTGGTGGCCGCCGTCGATCGGCAGGCACGCCCCCGTGATCCACGACGACTCCGGACCGGCGAGGAAGCGCACCGCCTCCGCCACGTCGTCGACACGACCGACTCGACCGAGCGGCATGTTGGCGAGGTAGTGGTCGAGCAGCTTGCCGCCGGCCGTGATCGGCGCCATCAGGTCGTCGTCGATGATCCCCGGCTGCACCACGTTGACGCGGATCCCATCAGCGCCGAACTCCTCTGCCGCGTAGCGGCAGGCCTCCTCGATGCCGGCTTTCGACGCCCCGTACGCCCACAGCCATCGATGCGGGAAGTGCCCTGCGCCGGAGGACATGCCGATGATCGAGCCACCGCCCGACGCCTTCATCGCGGCCACGCCGTGCTTGATGCAGATGATCGTGCCGACGAGGTTCAAGTCGATCGTGGCGCGAACGTTGTCGATGTCGGCACCTTCGAACGATCCGAGGTGATGCGACCCGCCGGCATTGGCGAACAGGATGTCGAGGCCGCCGGTCGGCTCGCACGCGAACGCAACCGCGGCCGCAACCTGCTCGTCGACCGTCACGTCAGCGGCGATCCAGCGGATCGAGCCGTCGTCCCCGACGGTCGGGGCGATGTCCGCGCTCGCCTTCTCGAGCTTCTCCTCGGTTCGGCCGCAGATCGCGACGTGCGCGCCGTCTTCCGCCAGGCGTTTGGCGGTGGCGAGACCGATTCCGCTGCCGCCTCCCGTGACGAGTGCCGTCAGCCCGCGGACGCTCACCACGCCACCTTCATGGTCTCGTAGCCGCTGACGAAGTTGGCGGGCCGATGCGGGGGCTCGTCGTCGGCGACCAGGTGGATGCCCGGCAGGCGATCGAGCAATTGCTCGAACATCACCTGTAACTCGAGACGGGCGAGCGAGTTGCCGAGGCAGAAGTGCGTGCCGAACCCGAACGCCACGTGCTCGTTCGGGGAGCGCGTGATGTCGAACTCGAACGGGTCCGCGAACTGTTCCTCGTCGCGGTTGGCCGATGGATAGAGCAGGAGCACCTTCTGCCCCTCGCGGATCGTCTCGCCGCGCACCTCCACATCGCGCGTCGCCGTGCGCGCCATGTTCTTGATCGGAGTGACCCAGCGCAGCATCTCCTCGATGGCCGACGGCAACAGCGAGCGGTCGGCGAGGAGCGCATCCCACTGGTCGCGATTGGCCATCAACTGGTACAGGCCCCCGGTGATCACGTGACGTGTGGTCTCGTCACCTCCGATCAGGATCAGGAGCGTCTCGCTCACGAGCGTGTCGTCGTCGAATCGATCGCCGTCGACCTCCGCGTGCGCGAGGATGCTCGTGAGGTCGTCCCGTGGTGTCGCGCGTCGATCTCTGATCACGTCGGCCATGTAGGCCGTGTAGCCCTCGAACGCCGCCATCATCGACGTGACGCGGTCGGCATCGTCCTGGCCCAGCCCGCGCATGAGATCGTCGGACCACTTGAGCAGCGTCGGGTGGTCTGCTTCGTCGAACCCGAGCGCGTCGCCGATCATCACGAGTGGCAGCCACGCCGCGATGTCGGTGACGAAGTCGCACTGGCCCTGATCGAGTACGCGGTCGAACAGCCGGTCGACCACGTCGCGCACCTTCGCTTCCTGGGCGCGCACCTGTTGGGGCGTGAATCCCTTGTTCACGAGCTTCCGGCGTTGCCAGTGCAGCGGATCGTCCTGCTCGATCATCATCCCGGTCGGTCCGCTGTCGGGGCGGATCCCGCCGGCGCTCGACCAGACGTCGGGATGCTTCGAGATCTCCTTGATGTCGTCGTACTTCGTGATGCCCCAGACGCCGGCAGCGCGGTTCCAGCACACCGGCGCGTGCTGACGCATCCAGGTGAGCCCGGCATGAGGGTCGCGGCCCCAGAAGTCGCCGCTCACGAAGTCGAGGTCGGGCGCCTCACTCATGGAGCCACTCTTCCACGACTTGCGCGGTGTGGTCGCCCAGCGCCGGCGCCGCGCTGCGGTCGACGTCGTCCACGCTGCGTCGCGTCACGACATGCGGATCAGCGCGCAAGTCGGCGACGGTGTTGACGACGACGGCCGGGACACGCGCGTCGTTCAGCAGAGCGACCGCGTCGATGGCCGTCCGTGTCCGTACCCAGCCCGCCACGTCGGTGCCCGCCACGTGTTCCAGGCGGCGCACCTGCGACTTGGTGGTTGCAGAGATCGCAACCGACCGCCCGTCGGCCGCCGTCAACCTCGTCCGAACCATGTGGCCAGCATCGACGCCCGCGAGCGCGGGCGCGACGAGTGGGAGCAACGACTCGAACAGGCTCACGTCGACGACCTCGCCCGTTCCCGCGCTGGCGCTGCCTGGAGAGTCGCGGCGATAGAGCGCCGCGAGCACTCGGACGACGCCCTGCCACGCGCCGGCGGTGTCGCCCAACGGCACGCCGAGATCGGGAGGAAGGCCGATGAACGCTTCGGCGAGCGTGCCATTGCCTGCCCGTCCGGCATACGGACCCGTCGTTCCGAACGCAGACACGTGCACGATGACCGATCGAGGATTTCGAGCGGTCAGGTCTTCGTCGGTGCAACCCCATCGCTCGAGCACCGCCATCGGCTGATTGAGCACGATCACATCCGCGACCGCGGTGAGACGTCGGAGCCGCGCGAGCCCATCGGGGTCGGTCGTGTCGACGATGACCGAGCGTTTCGCACGGTTGGCGATGCGCCACGCCGCCTCGCCGATCGTGCGCAGCGGATCGCCGTTGGGCGGCTCGATCTTCACCACATCGGCGCCGAGGTCGGACAGGAACGCTGCGAGCAGCGGTGCCGGGTACAACGTCGAGACGTCGAGGACACGCACTCCCGCGAGCGCGCGGTCAATCACCAGACGGCCGACGCACGCTCCACCGAGCCGTCGGGGGCGGTCTCGTCGCGGCCGGTCACGAGCGTGGCCGCGATGAGCCCGCGTTGCAGCCGGCGTGCGAGTGCCCTCGCCGTGTGGGGCGCGCCCAGCGCGTCGGCGCGCTCGAGGCGCTGGAGCTCGTCGAGCACCGCTTCGATTAGGTCCGCGTCGACGTCGGTCGGAGCGTGCCTTCCGCCTCGGGCCGCGGCGCGCTCGAGTCGATGACGGATGTCGGGCGAACCGCCCGCTCGCGCGATCTGGCCCGCGGCCGATAGCAGGTCGTCGCGGGTCACCGGTACGCGCTGGAAGAGGTCGTTGAACCGCTCTGCGAGGACACGGACGACGTCGTCGGGCTCGACGCCGCGTCGGTGGAGCCGACTGGCGATGGCTGGATCGCGCACACCTGCGTGGATCCACCGTGTCGCTTCGTCGTGGCTGAACCGAACGTGCCAGTCGGAGACCTCGATGGGCGACAGTGACATCCCGCGCCATTCCGTTCGCCACGAGCCGGCGTCGCTCCCGGTGGCGAGTGACGGCCAGCCGGCGCAGATCTCCTCGAGAGAGAAGCCGCGGTCGAGCCAGCGCAGACCGTCGGTCACCGTGATGCCCGCGTCGCCGAGTCGACGCTCGACATCCCGGGCTTGTTCGGGTGTGTCGCCGAGCCGCCGCCACTCGTGCGCCTGGCGCACTCCGAAATGCTCGCGCTTCCACGCCTGCGCCTCGCGCGGCGCGAACTCGCTCGCGCGCCACGCGGCCGCAGGGGTGGGATCGAACCGAGCCGAGAACCAGGCAAACGCCTCGCCGTCGTCCCAACCGGCGTCGCGCCACGCTTCCGCGATCGTGACGGTGAACCCCGCGGTGGCGTAGTCGAGAGCCTGGCGCGTCGGGAGCCCCAGTCGGACCCACTGTTCGAGGCCGGACGACCGGAGTCGCGCGGCCGCGACCGCGTCGATGCCGGGCACCAGCGAACGGAAGTACGCCGCGCCATCGACGTCGAATTCGTTGTCCATCCAGACCTGCGCCTGTGCCTCGTCGATCCCGGTGCCGGCCCAGCGGTCGAGATCGGGCACAACGGACGAAAGAGTTGCATCGGCGGATTCGGCGGGACGGGACGCGCGTGCCTTGGATGGGCCATCGAGGTAGCGGTTCACGAGGCGCGCGACGACGATCGCGACGACCACCATCGAGACGAACCCAGCCACTACCACGTATTGCCCTTCACCTCACGACCGCACCCGATCAGGTATCGGTCGTGCCGCCAGCATTGTTGAGCCGCCTGTCCACTGACAAGCTTTCGCTCGTGCGGGTGTCCGAGGTGTGGCGATTCCCGGTCAAGAGCATGCTCGGCCAGCCGCAGGACCACGCCCTGCTGGAGCCCGGCGGTGTCCTCGGCGACCGGGGCTACGCCGTGGTCGACCGGTCCGACGGCAAGGTCGCCAGCGCCAAGAATCCCCGCAAGTGGCGGGCCCTGCTGAGCTGCCGGGCGGAGCTGGTCGACGAGCCCTCGGCGGGCGAGCCCCCGCCTCCCGCCCGTATCACCCTGCCCGACGGCACGATGGTGACGTCCGACGACGCCGATGTCGATGCCGTCCTGTCGAGGTTCCTCGGCCGCGACGTCGCGTTGGCCACGACCGCACCGCAGGGCGCGACCTTCGAGGAGACCTGGCCCAACATCGACGGTATGGCTCCGGCGGAGTTCATCGACAGCACACGCGCCCGTGTCGACGACGACGAGTCGGTGAGCGACCTCGCACTTGGGCTCGCGGCGCCGCCTGGCAGCTTCTTCGACCTCGCAGCGGTGCACCTCGTCACGACCTCCACCCTCGCGACGCTGCGATCGCTCGAGCCCGCCAGCACCTTCGCAGTCGCCCGGTTCCGTCCGAACTTCGTCATCGAGACCGACGACGACGGGTTCCTCGAGAACCAATGGGTGGGGGCCACCGTGCGACTGGGCGCGGACGCGAGCGTCAACGTGATGATGCCCACGATGCGGTGTGTCATGACGACGCTCGCACAAGGCGACTTGCCCGAGGACCGGGGCGTGCTGCGCGCCGCGGCCGGGCACAACCGCGTCGAGATCAGTGGCCTCGGGCACTGGGCGTGCGTCGGCGCGTACGCCGGCGTCGTCACCACTGGCATCATCAGCACCGGCGACTCGGTCGAGGTTTAGGCTTGCGGGAGCGAACCAATCGCCGGGGTGTGTGGGGTCGAGATGGTGGTGACGAGCGAGACGCGAGTTCGCGTGATGGTCGTCGACGACGACCCGCTCATCTTCGAGCTGTTCCTCGCGCTTGCGGCCCGTCATCCCGCCGTCGAGCTGCTCGGCGCCGCCTCGCCCGAGGAGGCGATGGCGATGTCACGGGCCGAGCCGCCAGACGCGATCCTGCTCGACCACAACTTTCCAACCGCGGAGTACCCGCGGTCGGATGATTCGGTCCTGTCGCGCATGTCCCGCGGGCTCACGGGGCTCGAGGCCGTGGAGTACCTCCGGGCGGCGGCGCCCAACGCAGTGATCACGATCTACACCGGGGCGACCGGCCTC
>DASZHU010000222.1:0-2119 GCA_035937605.1 Acidimicrobiales bacterium
CCCGCCCGGCCCGGACGACCGGTACACGTCGATCTGCAGATCGCGCTCGTCGATGTCGACATCGACCTCCTCGGCCTCCGGGAGCACCGTGACCGTCGCCGATGACGTGTGGATGCGACCCTGCGACTCCGTGACCGGCACACGCTGGACGCGGTGCGGCCCTGCTTCGTGCTTCATGCGCGTCCACACGTCGTCCCCGCGAAGCACGAACGTGATCTCGTTGTAGCCACCCATCGCGGACGGGTCCGAGCCGAGGATCTCGAGCTTCCACCCCGTGCGTTGCGCGAAGGCCCGGTACATCTCGAACAGGTCGCGGGCGAAGAGGTTGGCCTCCTCTCCACCCTCCGCGCCGCGGATCTCGATGATGACGTTGCGGTCGGCGTTCGGGTCCTTTGGTAGCAACAGCAACCGGAGCTCGGACTGCAGCCGCTCGATGTCCGCGGCCGCCGCGTCGGCTTCGGCCCGTGCGAAGTCGCGGTCCTCCCCCGCGGAGTCGGTGAGCATCTGCTTGGCGAGCTCGAGGTCGTCGGTGCGGGTGCGCAACTCGCGCGCCCGGGTCACGATGTCGTTCAGCTCCTTGTGGCGGCGCGCGAGGTCGGCGTAGCGGCTCTGGTCCGCGAAGACGTCGGGATCGGCCAGGCGTGCCTCGACGTCGGCGAACTCGTTCTCGAGACCCGCGAGGCGCTCCAGCATCTGGTGGAGGCTAGGACCCCACGATGGAGGTCAGGCGACCGGATGGAGATCAGGTTCGCCAGTCACCGGAAATCGTCACGAGCTCGGCCGGCGCCGCCAACCGGCGCGCCAGCGCGTGCGTGATGGGGTGGTCGTCGCGATCGGGCACGACAAGTACGAGCGGGGCGCCAGGATCGAGCACATGGCGGGCCTCCGCCGCCGCGGGGACGAGCTCGAGGTCGACTCCGACCGAGCACACGACGACACTCTCGTCGGCCCGGGCACACGCGATGTCGCGTTCCCGAAGACCGGCTCGCGGTCGCGGCGACGGCGCGGGAGCGAACTCGTGCGCACCGACTCGCTCGGGTTCGTTGCGCAGCATCCATCGCAGCCACCGCTCGGGCACGAGTTGGTTCAGCGGGTGACGCGGAGCATCCGGTCGGCGGTGCTCGCCCACGATCGTGACGACGCGCTCGAGCGCGTCCGGGGGCTCGAGATCGCCGTGGAGCATGGCGGTGAGCTCGCGGTCGGCCTCGCCGACGCCGACCTCGAGGCGACCGTCCACGACGCGCGCCACCTCGAGACCCCGGAGCTCACCGGCGACGTGGCTGCGCTCACGAACGACTTCCAGGCCCGCGCGCTCGAGGAACGCCTCGAGCTCCGGCGTGGACGACGACACACGCGGGGGCGCGTAGGGCTCGGGCTCGGTGGCGTGCAGCTCCGCGCCGCGGAGCCACCAGATCGTCGGCGGGTCCGCGAACTGTGCCGCCCGCCGGGCCAGCACGCCCGCGTCGTCCTCCACCAACAGGTGCAGGTCGGTGAGCTCTTGCTGGCGGGCCCATGCCATCGCCTTGCCGAGCGACCGAGCCGGATCCGTCTCGGCGAGCACCCAACCCTGCTGGCCGTGCGACGCGGCCGCGCCACCGGGAAACGGTGCCGCCTTCGAGGAGTCGATGCCGAAGTGGTCGCGCGTCAGCGCGGCGAGCTTCGCCTGGAGAAGGGCGCCGCGGCGCTCGGGACCGAGCGCCTGGGATTGGGACTGCGTCGTTACGAGGACTTCTTGCGGCGCCCGTAGCGACGCTCGAAGCGATCGATGCGGCCGCCGGAGTCAACGAGCTTCTGCTTGCCCGTGTAGAAGGGATGGCACTCCGAGCACAGCTCGACGTGCATGTCGCCCTTGGTCGAGCGGGTCGTGAAGGTGTTGCCGCACGAGCAGCGCACCTCGGTCACGACGTACTTGGGGTGGATGTCTGCCTTCATAGGAACTCGCAGTCTAAAGGTCTCGGCCGTTCTGGCGTCAGAACGAAGTGGCTAGCCCGAGATCGAGGGGGCTTTCGCCACCTCGGCCAGGAATTCGTCGTTGGACTTGAACGTCTTCATTCGGTCGATCAACAACTCCAAACCGGCGCCGTTGTTCCCACGACCTTCGCCCTCGCCGCCCGCGAGG
>DASZHU010000223.1:0-3671 GCA_035937605.1 Acidimicrobiales bacterium
GCGGCGAGACGATGCGGATCACGTTCGCGTCGAAGCCGCCGACGGTCGTGCTGATGGCCGGTCTCCAGGGCTCCGGCAAGACGACCAACGCAGCAAAGCTGGCCCGCTGGTTCAAGCAGCAGGGTCGCAACCCGTTGCTCATCGGAGCCGACCTCCAGCGTCCTGCTGCGGTCGACCAGCTCCGCACGCTCGGCAAGCAGATCGACGTGCCGGTCTTCTCCGAGCCGGGCGATCCGGTCGACACCGCGCGCAAGGGCGTGGACGAGGCGCGCCGGATCGGGCGCGATGTCGCCATCGTCGACACCGCCGGCCGGCTGGCGATCGACGAAGAGCTGATGGATCAGGTGCGCCGTATCTCGGGCGCGGTCGAGCCGAACTACACGTTCCTCGTCATCGATGCCATGACCGGCCAGGACGCAGTCAGTACCGCGGAGGCCTTCCACCAGACCCTCGCGCTCGACGGTGTTATCCTCACCAAGCTCGACGGCGACGCGCGCGGTGGTGCGGCGCTGTCGGTGAAGGAAGTCGTCGGGCGGCCGATCGCGTTCGCGTCGACGGGGGAGAAGCTCGCCGACTTCGACCAGTTCCACCCCGACCGGCTCGCGGGGCGCATCCTCGGCATGGGCGACATGCTCACCCTGATCGAGAAGGCCGAAGAGGTCTACGAGAAGGAGTCGGCCGAAGCGGCGGCCGCGAAGTTGCTCGACGGGCAGTTCACGTTCGAGGACTTCCTCGAACAGCTCCAGCAGGTTCGCAAGATGGGTCCGCTCGGCAACCTCGTCGGGATGATCCCGGGGTTGCCGAAGGAGATGAAGAACCAGGAGATCGACGACCGGGAGATCAACAAGATCGAGGCGATCATCCGCTCCATGACGCCGCAGGAGCGCAACAACCCCAAGGTCATCGACGGCTCGCGGCGCGGTCGCATCGCGTCCGGCAGCGGGGTGCAGCCGGGCGAGGTGAGCGCGCTGATCAAGCAATTCGACGACGTAAAGAAGATGATGAAGCGCATGTCGGCGGTGCCGGGGCTCGGCCGCAAGATGAAGAAGGCGAAGGGCAAGGGCAAGTCATCCGGCGGTCGCGTCACCCCGAAGGGCACGAAACCGGCCATCGGCAAGCCGCCGCCGTTCTCCATCCCCGGAATCGGCGATGATGGGTTTCCCGGGTTGAACTGAGCCCGATCCTCCGACCACACTGGTCGGTCCCCTACGACTGAAGGATGTACGCACTGTGGCCGTGAAGCTGCGACTCATGCGAATGGGCAAGACGAAGCAGCCGACGTATCGCGTCGTCGCGGCCGACTCGCGCTCGCCGCGCAACGGACGGTTCATCGAGATCGTCGGCACGTATGAACCCCGGCAAGACCCGTCGCGGATCGTGATCGACAACGACAAGGCCATCGCGTGGCTGCGCAAGGGGGCGCAGCCGACCGATCGAGTGCAACGGATCCTGCAGGAGTCCGGCGCCTGGGACGAGTTCAAGGACGCGTCGTCTTGACCGACGTCGACGACACGGACGACGGCGGCGCGGATCATGGTGGCGCGGATGACGTCGACGCGGATGACGTCGACGCCAACCGCGTGCCCGCGGCGACGGCCCGCGATGTGTGCGAGTACCTCGTGAAGGCCGTCGTCGAGGAACCCGACGGCGTCGAGGTCGACGTGACCGAGCGAAGCCGAGGCACGACGATCGAGGTCCGCGTCGCGCCCGGCGACATGGGTCGGGTCATCGGCAAGCGCGGCCGCATCGCGCAGTCGATCCGCACCGTCGTGCGCGCGGCAGCCGTGCGTGACGGCGCATCGGTCGACGTCGACTTCGTCGAGTAGCGCGCAAGCCGCCGTCATGCTCGAAGTGGGCCGGGTGGGCAAGGCCCACGGTCTGCGTGGCGAGGTGATCGTGAGCCTGATCACCGATCGCACCGAGCGCGTCGCGCCCGGCGCAACCCTTGTCGCGGGAACTCGATCGCTCGAGGTGGAGGCGTCGCGGCCGCACCAGAAGAACTTCATCGTGGCGTTCGCCGGCGTGCGTACCCGCGAGGACGCAGAGCGACTGCATGGGATGACCCTGCACGCCGAGCCGCTCGCCGACGCCGACGAGCTGTGGGTGCACGAGCTGATCGGGGTCGATGTCGTCGCGGTCGACGGCTCGAGCGTCGGTGTCGTCGAGTCGATACAGGCGAACCCGGCGAGCGACCTGCTCGTGCTCGCTTCCGGCGTGCTCGTGCCCGCGGTGTTCATCGTCGATCGACGCGACGGGGCCGTGGTCGTCGACCTGCCCGACGGGCTGCTCGAGCTTTGAGGATCGACGTCTTCACGATCTTCCCGGCGATGGTCGACGGCTTCGCGTCGCAGAGCCTCTTGGGCAAGGGGCGCGAGCGTGGTGTCGTCGATGTGCGCGTGCACGACCTGCGTTCGGGTGCGAACGACCCGCATCGGTCGGTCGACGACTCGCCGTACGGCGGCGGCGCGGGCATGGTGCTCATGGCCGAGCCGCTGTTCCGCGCCGTCGAGGCGGTCGCCCCTCCCCGCCCCCTGTATCTCCTCGGGCCCGGAGGGCGCCGGCTCGATCAGGCGATGGCCCACGAGCTCGCTGCGCTCGACGGCTTCTCGTTGTTGTGTGGCCGGTACGAAGGCGTTGATGCCCGCGTCCGCGAGCACCTCGTCGACGGCGAGCTGTCGGTGGGCGACTACGTGCTCGGCGGCGGCGAGGTCGCGGCGATGGTCGTGCTCGAGGTGGTCGGCCGCCTCGTACCCGGCGTCATGGGCAACGAGCAGTCGGCCGACGACGAGTCGTTCGCCGACGGGCTGCTGGAGTATCCGCAGTACACCCGCCCGGCCGTGTTCCGGGGATGGTCGGTGCCTGACGTGCTGCTGTCGGGGGATCACGGCCGGGTTGCCCGGTGGCGTCGAGCCCAGGCGATCGCTCGCACGCTCTCGGTGCGCCCCGATCTGCTCGACGCTCGTGGCGGGCTGCGCGCCGACGAGGCCGCGCTGTTGGAGCGGGAGTTGGGGATCACCTATCCTGCAGGTTCCCCTGAGCGAGGCCCAGGAGCTCACGCGCCATGAATCCCACTGATCTCATCGATGTCGACAGCGTTCGGGACGACGTCCCGGCGTTCGGTCCCGGCGACACGCTCAAGGTCCACGTGCGCGTGGTCGAGGGCAACAAGGAGCGCGTCCAGGTGTTCCAGGGCGTCGTGATCCGCCGTCAGGGTTCGGGTGTGCGCGAGACGTTCACCGTGCGCAAGGTCAGCTACGGCGTCGGTGTCGAGCGAACCTTCCCGGTGCACTCGCCGGTCGTCGCGAAGATCGAGCCGGTGACCCGCGGCGCCGTGCGCCGGGCGAAGCTGTACTACTTGCGCGATCGCATCGGGAAGGCCGCGAAGGTCAAAGAGAAGCGATAGCGCTCTGCGCGGATAGGCCACGGTTGCGGATGACTTCAATTTCGTTTCGTCCGGCCACGGCGACCGAGACGAGCACTGTGCCTATTGGCCGCCTCGCCTTCCGGCTCGGCTCCTAACTCCGTTGCCGCAGCCCGGGCGCACGTCGCTCCGACGAGGACTCGCAGAGCTCCCGGTCCTCGCGATCATCGCACTGACGGTCGCATTCGTACTGAAGACGTTCGTCGCGCAGGCCTTCTACATCCCATCGGGATCGATGGAGCCGCAGCTG
>DASZHU010000224.1:0-6486 GCA_035937605.1 Acidimicrobiales bacterium
CTCGCAGATCACCGACGGTGCCTCGGCCGTGCTGATCATGAGCGAAGAGAAGGCCAAGGCCTTGGGCCTGCGGCCGCGCGCGCGTGTCGTGTCGTTCGCCCTCGCCGGTGCCGACCCGATCATGATGCTGACCGCACCGATCCCCGCCACCTCGAAGGTGCTGGACAAGGCCGGTCTCGAGATGAGCGACATCGACGTCACCGAGATCAACGAGGCCTTCGCCTCGGTCGTGCTCGCCTGGGAGCAGGAGCATCATCCGGACATGAGCAAGGTGAACCCGAACGGTGGCGCGATCGCGCTGGGTCACCCGCTCGGATGCTCCGGCGCCAAGCTCATGGGCACGCTGCTGAACGAGCTCGAGCGCACAGGTGGGCGCTACGGCCTGCAGACGATGTGCGAGGGCGGCGGCATGGCCAACGCCACGATCATCGAACGCCTCGGCTGAGCCCCCTCTCTCGCGTTCTGGCGTCATCTGAAGCCGTATCCGGCCGTGTGTGACGCCAGAATGACGGGGTCGTGATCGTCTTCAAGTTGATCGTTGCGGTGGCGGCGGGGCTGCTCATCTGGCGTGTCGGCACCCGGATCCTGGGTGGCTTCCTGCGGCCCATGCCCGACCCACCCCCTCCGGGCGAGCTGCGCAAGGTCAAGCTCGTCTACCGCTGCTCGATCTGCGGAACCGAGGTCCGGATGACCACCGCCAACGACGAGGTGCCCGAGCCACCCCGGCACTGCCTGGAGGACATGGACCTCGTCGCCCCTGTGGATTGAGGCCCTTCGTCCACAACGTGTGGATCAACCTGGGGAGAACCACATCGTTGTAACTCTGGCGCGACGGAACGGTTACACCCAGTTCACCTGGGCTACGCCTGGGGTTCGGTCAGTGGTACTGCGTCGCCGTGACGATGCCGGCGAGGATCGAGGCCAAACCTCCGAGGAGCACCCAGTTGCTCGTGTTCCAGACGACCCCTGTGTAGTTGACCAGGATCACCAGGGTCCCGAGGCCGAGGAAGACGAACATGACGATCGGCACCCATATCGGGCTGATCTTCACCTCCCGAGGCACCGGTGGGGTGTACCGGGCACTCGGGGTGGGCTCGGCGGTTTTGGTCACCCGTGGAGCGCCGCCTTTGGGCGTCGTCCGGCCCCCCTGCACGCGCCGTTTCGTGGGCTTCGCCATGACTCGAAGCTAACGGGTGCGTCGAGTCACATCGCTACGCGCAGCGCGGCGTCGCCGTCGACGGCGTCCGCGAGAGCGGCTTCGGCCGCCACGTACAGCTCGTCGACCGAGCCCGCGTGTTCGGGGAAGGACGCCAGCCCCGCGGCGAGCTCGACGTCGACCGTCGCGCCGCCCGGCAGGTCCATCGTCGACGGCGTGGCCGCCAGCGCGGCGGCCAGCAACGGCTCGATGGCGCCGACCTTCGGCCCGGATACCAGGACGGCGAGCTCGTTGGTGTCGGTGCGTCCGAGGATCGACTCGGTGGGGAGATGGTCGCGTGCGATGTCGATGAGTTTGCGCACCACATAGGTCACGCCGTCGGTGCCGGCATCACGGCGGATGCGGCCGAGCGACCGCACCTGCACGAGCGCGAAGCACACGGCGTGGTTCGGCGTCGCGCCGTTGATCTCGTCGCTCAACCGCGCGGTGAGGTAGGCCTGCGTCATCACGCCGAACGTCTCGTCGCGCCCGGCCTCGGCCATGTCGCGTGCCGCGTCGATCCGCGCGGCCACGAGGTCGGCCAGCGTGTTGACGTTGAACGGTTTCGCGACGAATCCGTCGAGGCCCGATGCGGTGTCGGCGGTCTTCTCGCGGGCCGACGCGTCGCCCGTGACGACCACCACGGGCAGGAACGCGAACCGTTCGTGCGAGCGCAGGAGGCGATACGCCTCGTGACCGGAGAACCCGCGCAGGCCGTAGTCGAGCAGGATCAGATCGGGCTTGTGCTCGTCGACGGCGTCGACCACCTCCTGCGCGCTGGCGGGGTCGACGTGGACGAGGTCGTATCCACTGGCCCGGAAGTACGCGCGTAGGAACTCGGCGATGTCGTCCTCGTCCTCGACCGCGAGGATGCGCGTCGTGGCGGAGAGGCGATACGACAGAGAACCCGGGCGACCGCGATCAGGCATCCGAGTACCCTCCCGGGCGTCCTATGGGTGCTCGTGTTCTCGTCATCGACAACTACGACTCGTTCGTTTACAACCTCGTCCAGTACCTGGGCGAGTTGGGGTCGGATCCTTTGGTGCATCGGCACGATGCGCTCACACTTGACGAGATCTTCGCGCTCGAACCAGACGCCATCCTGATCTCTCCCGGCCCCGGCACGCCCGACGACGCCGGACTGTCCAACGACGTGATCCGCTCGTTCGCCGGCCGGCGACCGGTGTTCGGGGTGTGTCTCGGCCACCAGTGCCTCGGCCAGGTGTTCGGGGGCAAGGTCGTCCGGGCGCCGCAGGTGATGCACGGCAAGACGTCGCTGATCCACCACGACGGGCGGGGCCTGTTCGCCGGATTGCCGAACCCCTTCGAGGCCACGCGGTACCACTCGTTGATCGTGGAGCGGTCGTCGGTACCGCCCGAGCTCGAGATCTCGGCGGAGACCGACGACGGCACGGTGATGGGGCTGCGCCACCGCGAGTACGCGGTCGAGGGCGTGCAGTTCCACCCCGAGTCGATCCTCACCGCGTCGGGCCACGATCTGATCCGCAACTTCCTCGCGATGACCGGCGTGCCGACGCCGTAGTCGCGATCAGCCGCAGAGGGTCGGGTCCGACGTCTCGACGTCGAACTTCACGGTGGAACCCTTGTCGACCTTCGAGTTCGCCGACGGGTCCTGGCTCGTGACGACACCCTTCGCCGGTGCGGCCGGGTTGGTGGTGCAGCTCGGCTGCGGCACCAGCCCCGCGTTGGTGATGGCGTTGTCCGCGGCGGCCTTCGTGAGCGTCGTCACGGAGGGCACGGTGGCCTGCGCCTTGCCGGACGACACGATCAACGTGACGTTCGAGCCCTTGTCGACCTGCGTGCCCGACGCCGGATCCGTGCGGATCACCTGATCCTTCGGCACGGTGTCAGACGCCTCCGGCTGCGTCTTCGACGCGTTGAGGCCCTGCTGGCCGAGGATGCTCGCCGCCTCGGCGACGGACTTGCCGGCGACATCCGGAATGGCGACCTTCGTTTTGCCCGATGAGATCGTGAGGGTGACAGGCGCGGTCTTCGCGACGTCGGCACCTTCGGCCGGATCCTGTTTCGTGACCTCTCCGGGTTGCACGCCCGAAGCGTCGTCAGGTGCGTCTGTCGTCGTGACGTTGGTGAAGCCCTGCGACGTGAGGAACCGCACCGCGTCGTCCTTCTGCTGTCCGACGACGCCGGGCATCTTCACCGTGTCGGCACCCGAGCTCACGTGCAGCGTTGCTTTGCCGCGGGTGCCCTTGTCGACCTTGACCGTGGTGCCCTCCGCCGGATCGACGCTCACCACGGTTCCCGCGGGCACGGTGTCGTTCTTCTCGCGAACCGTCGGGTTCAGGTCGAAGCCCGCGGTCTGCAGATTCTTCGTGGCCTCGGACTCCGACTTGCCGACGACCCCTCCGGTCGGCACCGAGATGTCGACCTGCTGCCCGCTGCTCGTGCCCCCGGTGATCACCTTCGCCAACGCGAACAACAGCCCGGCGAGGATGAGCAGCAAGAGGATGAGCACGACGAGGAAGGCACCGCTTCGGCGCGGCTCGGCGTACGGCTGTGAGTACTCCTCCACCGGAACCGCACGCGTGCCCTCGTAGCTGCGAACCGACTGAGTGGCGGCCATCGCCTGCGTGGCGCCCGCGGCCGCGGCGACCGCGCCGGCGCTCCCGCCGCTGGCCGCGAGCACCGGTTGCCCTTCCTGGAAGCGACGAAGGTCGGCGCGCAGGTCTTCCGCTGACGGATAGCGCGCTTGCGGGTTCTTGGCGAGCAGCTTCAGGATGATCGCCTCGAGCGCGGGCGGCACGTTCGTGTTGAGGTGGCGCGGCGGCGCGGGTTGCTCCTGCACGTGTTTGTACGCGATCGCAACAGGGCTCTCACCGCTGAACGGCGGCCGTCCCGCCACCATCTCGTAGAGCACGACGCCGAGTGAGTACAGGTCACTGCGCGGGTCGAGAGGTAGGCCCTGGGCCTGCTCGGGTGCGAAGTACGTGGCGGTGCCCATCACCGAGCCCGCCTGGGTCAGGTTGGAGTCGGGGTCCGCGCCGAGCGCTCGGGCGATGCCGAAGTCGGCCACCTTCACCTGACCCGTCGGCGAGATCAGCACGTTGCCGGGCTTCACGTCGCGGTGCACGACGCCGTTGCGATGGGCGAAGCCGAGCGCGGCGGCGACGTCGGAAGCGACCTCCGCGGCTCGCTGCGGGTGCAGCGGGCCCTCGGTTCCCAGGATCTCCGCGAGGCTCCGCCCCTCCACGTACTCCATCACGATGAAGTACGTGCCCTGCTCCTGGCCCCAGTCGTAGACCGAGACGATGTTCGGGTGGTTCAGGTTCGCGGCACTCTGTGCTTCGCGCCGGAACCGCTCGACGAAGCTCGGATCGGTGGCGAACTCGGGGAACAGCACCTTGACGGCGACCGGGCGATCCAGCAGCTGATCGCGGGCGAGAAAGACGTCGGCCATGCCCCCGCGCGCAAGGCGCCGGTGCAACTCGTAACGTCCGTTGAACACCGTTTGTTGGGACATTGGCGATGTGCAGCGTAGTGACGGGTAGCGGGCCGGGGGCTTACCCCTGGAGGTCGAGCACCTTCTGGACCAACTGCTTCGCGATCGGCGCGGCCACGCGACCGCCGGTGCCCTCGTTCGCGCCGGGCTGGTTCTCCACGAGGACCGCCACCGCGACGCTCGGAGTCTGACCGGGCTTGCCGGCGAAGCAGATGAACCACGCCTGTGAGCGTGAGCCGACATCGTCGAGCTCGGCCGTACCGGTCTTGCCGGCGACCTCGACGCCTGGGATCTGCGCGGCGGTACCCGTGCCGTTCTGCACGACGCCGACCATCGCCTGCCGCATGGTGGCCGCCGTCTGCGGGCTCATCGCGGTGAGCCACGGCTTGGGCGCGAACGTCTTGATGGTCTTGCCGTTGTCGTCGGTGACCTTCTGCATCACATGCGGCGCCATGATGATCCCGTTGTTCGCCACTGCCGACGCGACCAACGCCATCTCCAGCGGCGAGGCCCGAGTGTCGAACTGACCGATCGACGCCTGCCCCAGGAACGCACGCGAACGACCGGTATCGGGAAAGATCGACTTGGCCGGGTTCGGCAGGTCGATCGGGTTGTCGACGTTGAAACCGAACTTCGCCGCGCCGGCGAGCATCTTGTCGCGACCTATCACCTCGGCGCCCATGGTGGCGAACGAGGAGTTGCACGACACCCTCAGGATGTCGAACAGCGCGCCACCACACGACTCGCCACCGAAGTTCTGGATCGGCTGGCCGTCGGGCGGCTTGTACGACGTCTCGACGGGGAAGACGGGCTGGTCGGGTGTGACGACGCCATTGTCCACGCCGACGGATCCCGTCACGACCTTGAACGTCGAGCCGGGTGCGAACCGCTCTTGCCACGTGCGGCCGCGCAGCGGTGCGTCGGCGCTTGCCTCGAGCAGCGTCTTCACGTTCTGCGCCGTCTTCGCGTCGTGGCTGGCCAGCGGGTTCGGATCGTACGAAGGGAAGCTCCACAGTCCGAGGATCGAACCGTCGCGCGGATCGAGCACGACTACCGATCCCTTGCGGTCTCCCAACGCGTCGCGCGCGAGCTGTTGCACGTCCTTGCGAACCGTGAGCGTGACGTCGCCCGTGTGCTGGCGGTCGACGAAGAGATCGCGCAACGTCTGGTACTCCTGTGACACGGTCGCGCCGCTCAGCTCGTCGTTGTACGACTGCTCGACGCCCGTGGCGCCGAAGTTGAAGTTGAAGTAGCCGGTGATGTGACCGAAGAGGTCGCCCTCGGGATACGTGCGTTGGAACGTGAAGGGGTCTCCGGGCGCTGATGGAACGGTCTTCGCGAGCACGGCTCCATCGGCGGCCACGATCTGACCGCGGGGCCGGTTGAAGTCGCGCACGATCTTGCGCGTGTTGAGCGGGTTCTCGTTCAGTGCGTTGGCGTGGAAGACCTGCACCCAGTTCACCATCGCGAACAGGGCGAGATAGCACGCGAGCAGGCCGGCGCCGAGGCGTCGCAGCTGCTTGTTCACGTGGCGACCTTCTCCTGCACCTCACCGGCGCGACGGGCGTTGTTGTCGGAGATGCGCATCAGGAGGGCCAACAACACGTAGTTCGCCACGAGTGACGAGCCGCCGTACGAGACGAACGGCAAGGTCACCCCGGTCAGGGGGAGCAATCGAGTGACGCCGCCCATGATGATGAACGCCTGAATCCCGAGGAGCACCGTGAGACCGGTGGCCAGCAACTTCTCGAAGGGTGGCTCCGCCCGGATCGCGATGCGGAGCCCGCTGCCGACCAGCAACACGTAGCACAGG
>DASZHU010000225.1:0-7413 GCA_035937605.1 Acidimicrobiales bacterium
GAGCTCGACTGGGACTGGGACGATTGGGACCGCCTCGCCGCGGGGGTCGTCGTCGGGCATCTTCTCGAGTGCAGCGGCCAGATCACCGGGGGCAACTACTCCGGTGCCTGGTGGGAGAACCCGGACCCACTGCGCATCGCGTTCCCGATCGCGGAGGTGGAAGCCGATGGGTCCGCGGTCATCACGAAGCCCGACGGCACCGGCGGCATGGTCACCTTCGACACCGTGCGGGAGCAGCTGCTCTACGAGGTGCACGATCCGTCGCGCTATCTGAACCCGGACGTCACCGCGGACTTCACGTCGCTGTCACTCGACGACCTCGGTGGCGACCGCGTCCGCGTATCCGGCACGCGCGGCGCTCCGCCGCCGGAGACCTACAAGGGCCTCGTGTGCACGCCGGCGGGCTGGGCCGGTGAGGCACGTCTGTCGTACCCGTGGCCCGACGCGGAAGCCAAGGCGCGCGCCGCGCTCGCGTTCATCCGCACGCGGGCAGAACGAGCGGGCCTGCCGATCGAGGAGTGGCACGAGGAGTACTTCGGCGTGAACGCGTACGGCGGTCCGACCGTGCCCATCACCGAGGTCGAGCCGCCCGAGGTCACCGGCCGCCTCGCGTGGCGCGCCGCGGACGCGAAGGTCGCGGGCGCTGTTGCGCAAGGCACGGGCGTGCTCGGCCTCTCGGGGCCGCCGACCATCAGTGGCACGGGCCGAACGCGCGACGGTGGCCCCACGCAGCTGCTCGCCGTCACCCCCTTCGCCGTGGATCGTGCCCTCGTCGACGCGCAGGTACGCATCGACCTCGAGCGCACGTGAGCGGGATCGCCTGGCCGACGGGGCCGCCGACCGACCTACCCCCACCCCCACCCGAGGATCGCCGGTATCCCGTCACTGCGCTCGGCACCCGCGCCGGTGGGTTCGCGCTCGAGCTCGTGCTCGTCGCCTGCACGTTCGCCTTCGGCTGGGTCGGCTGGTGGATCATCGCGTGGTCCGACGGGCAATCGCCGTCGAAGGTCCTCCTGCACCGCCACGTGGTCGACTCGAAGACCGGCCGGCTCGCGGGCTACGGACAGATGGCGGTGCGGGAAGCCGCCGGAAAGGGTGCCCCCGCCGCGCTCGCACTCGGCGGCCTGTATCTCGCGCAACCGCTGCCCACGTTGATCGCCGTCGCCTACTTCGTTCTCGGCAGCGCGATGGCGCTCGTGGACAACCGGCGCCGCGCGCTGTGGGACCGCCTCGCCCACACCGTCGTCGTCGACGGCGATCCGCCTCCGGTCACCCCGCCGGCTCCGGTCGAGCCGGTGGCTACGTCTCCGGAGGTGGCAGGTACCGACCCTTCGTGAACCGGTGGCCGTCGCGCTCGATGGCCCAAGTCGAACCCTTCGCCCACCGAGGCGAGTCGACCATCGTCAGGCCGTCCCGGCTTGCCAGGCGCAGCAGCTCGGGCACGAGATCGCCGTGGGTGCACAGCACGGCGTCGCCCTTCGCGTCCGCCGCCGCTCGCAGCAGGTCGTAGGCCACCCCGGCGTCGGCACCTTCGAGCAGTAGGTCGGTCTCCTCGATGTCCACCCCCTGCTTCGAGGCGAGGGGTTCGACGGTGTGCACGCACCGCACCGCCGGGCTGGACAGGATGCGCCGCACCCGGGCATGGCGGAGCAGGTCCACCAGCCCCGACGCCTGCGTCTGACCCTTGCGGGTGAGGGGCCGCTTTTCGTCGTCGCCCGCCCAGTTCGCCCGGCTCTTGGCGTCCGCGTGCCGCACGAGGTACACGGTCATAGAAGCGCCGAATGTATCCGGCGGCCCGGCCTCGGTGCGCCGGCTCGGGCGTCCGAGCCTCGGTTGGGTAGCTTCGGCGGCCAATGGCTCGCATCCAGCTCCGTGACCTGTGCGGCGTTCGTTCCGGTGACAAGGGCGACATCAGCGACCTCGCACTCTTCGCTGACGACGAGGCGGCCTACGAGTCGATCCGTGACGCCGTCACTGCCGAGCGCGTCAAGGCCCACTTCGGGTCGCTCGTCGCCGGTCGGGTCGAGCGCTACGAGGCGCGCAACGTACTCGCGCTCAAGTTCGTGATGTACGACGCACTCGGCGGTGGTGCGCCCCGGTCGTTGCGCGCCGACAACCTCGGAAAGACGCTGGGCGCCGCGCTGTTGCGGATGGAGATCGAGGTGCCCGACGCGGTCGCCGCGAATGCGCGGCGTCGCCACGCGCCGATCAACCGCTGAGGCGACGCAGGTCCGCGAGGACGAGCGGCAGCGCGTCGAGCAGCGCGTCGATGTCGGCATCGGTGCTCGACCAACCGACCGAGACCCGCAGCGAGCGATGCGCATCGACCCCCATCGCGGCGAGCACGGGCGAGGGCTCGAGCGCCTCCGATGAGCACGCGCTCCCGGAGTGCGCGGCGATGCCCGCGCGATCGAGCCCCAACAGCACCGCCTGGGGCTCGATGCCGAGCACACCGAGGCACACGATGTGCGGCGTGCGTTCGACGGGATCGCCGTAGACCACGACGCCGTCGATCGCGGCATCGAGCACCCGTCGGGTGAGGGCGCGCTCGCGGGCCTCCGCATGCTCCACGTCGAGCTCGGCACACGCAGCGGCGAAGCCGGCGATGGCCGGGACGTTCTCGATGCCGGCGCGGCGAGCCCGCTCCTGATCGCCCCCGCGCAGGAGCGGACGCAACCGCAGCCCGCGGCGCACGAGCAACGCGCCAACCCCGAGGGGCCCGCCGAACTTGTGGGCGCTGACCGAGAGCAGATCCGCGTCGAGGACGGCGAAGTCGACGTCGACGTGCCCGACCGCCTGAGCCGCGTCGACATGCACGAGTACGCCCCGCTCCCGGCAGCCGGCCACCACGTCGCCCACGGGCTGCATCGTCCCGACCTCGTGGTTCGCCGCCTGTATGTGGACGCACGCCGTGTCTGGACCCACGGACGCGAACACCGCGTCGACGTCGACCCGTCCGGTGCGGTCGACTCCGACGACGGTGACCGTTCCGGCGGCCTCCGCGGACCGGCGCACTGCGGAGTGCTCGACCGCGCTGATCACCTGATGCGAGCCGCGTTCTGCTGCCCCCCACACCGCGGCCGCGATCGCCTCCGTGCCACCGCTCGTGAAGACCACCTCGCGGCTCGAGCGACAACCGAGCGACGTCGCGATCGTCTCGCGCGCGCTCTCGACCTGCACGCGGGCGGCGATCCCCTCCTCGTAGATGCGGCCGGGGTCGCCGGTGTCGTCGAGCCTCGCCTTCATCGCGGCGGCAGCCGCGGGCCGCAGCGGTGAGGTCGACGCGTGGTCGAGGTAGTGCCTCACCCGTCAACGGCGGTGACGCACACGTCGTCACCCATCGGCAGAGACGACTCCGTCGCCGGAGAGGTCTCGCCGTACATCGCCGAGAGCATGCCCTTGACCAGCCCGCGGTCGACCGCACAGATCACCGGGTGCTCGATGGCGGCGTCACCGAACGGGCAGTGCTCCGACACGATGCGCAAGCCCGCACCGCGCTTCTCGGCGTGTGCCGCGAAGCCGTGCGCCGTGAGCGCGTCCGCCACCGCGTGCAACGCGGCCTGGAACGACTTCTGGACGCTCTCGCCGGCGGCGGACGACCCGATCGACAACGCGATCGTGCGTCCGTACTCGACCCCGACCTCCTCGGCCATCGCTTCCGCTTGATCGCGCGGCAGCATCGCGAGTGTCTTGCCCAGCAACGTGACGAGGAGGTCGTCGTGGCGGACGGGCAGCTCGAGCGTCATGTGCTTCTCGGTGACGCGATACCGCTTCGACGGTCGCCCCACGCTCGCGCCGTCACTCCGCTCGATGCGAACGTCGACGTAGCCGCCGCCGGCGAGCTTGTCGAGGTGATGGCGCGCAACGTTCGGATGCAACTCGAAGCGTTCGGCCACCTCGCTCGCGGTCACACTGCGCTCTGCATCGCGCACGTAGAGGTAGATGTCGCGGCGGGTCGGATCTCCGAACGCCGACGTGATCGCGGTGACGGCCGAAGAGAACTCGGTCGGGGAGAGCGGGCCTCGCTCCATACCCCGATAAGTTTAGGTCGATGCCGGTCACACAACCCCAGGTCATCGATGCCCTGCGACCGGTTCAAGATCCGGAGCTGCATCGCAGCATCGTCGACCTGGGCATGGTCAAGCAGATTGCGATCGATGGCGCCAATATCACGGTCCTCATCGCGCTGACGGTTCCGGGGTGTCCGTTGCGTGCCGAGATCGACGCCCGCGTTGGCGATGCGATCCGGGGCCTCGACCCCGCGGCGGCCGTGACCGTCGACTTCACCGTGATGAGCGAAGAAGAGCTGCGCGCGCTGCGGCAGCAACTGCACGGTGACCCGTCGTCGACGGCCGGCACCAACGCCGCGCACGGTCACGCCGAAGGACGGGCGATCCCATTCGCCGAGCCAGGTTCGCGAACGCGCGTATTGCTGGTCGCGTCGGGCAAGGGTGGAGTGGGCAAGTCCTCGGTCACGACGAACCTCGCGGTTGCGATGGCGCGACGCGACAAGAAGGTCGCGATCGTCGACGCCGACGTGTGGGGCTTCTCGATCCCAAAGATGCTCGGCGTCGACCGCGCTCCCGTGGTCCTCGACGAGATGCTGCTGCCGCCCGAAGCCCACGGTGTGCGCTGCATCTCGATCGGCTTCTTCGCCGACGAGGACCAGCCGGTGATCTGGCGGGGCCCGATGCTGCACAAAGCCCTCGAGCAATTCCTCACCGATGTGTACTGGGACGAGCCCGACTACCTGTTCGTCGACCTGCCGCCAGGCACGGGCGACGTCTCGATCTCACTCGCCCAGATGCTGCCGATGGCCGAGATGTACGTCGTGACCACGCCGCAGCCGGCAGCGCAGCGCGTCGCACAGCGCGCGGGCTTCATGGCGCACAAGGTGAACCTCACGGTGAAGGGCGTCATCGAGAACATGAGCTGGTTCACCGGCGACGACGGCACCCGGTACGAGCTGTTCGGGCGCGGTGGCGGCGCGCAGCTCGCTGAGGCGCTCGAAGTGCCCTTGCTCGGCCAGATTCCGCTGCTGCCCACCCTCCGCGAAGGCAGTGACGTGGGCGCCCCGGTGGTCGTCACCGAGCCGAATGGTGAAGCGACGCGCGTGTTCGAGTCGATCGTGGAGCGCATCGACGTCGAGCTCGCTCCGACGCGCCGCTCGCACCGCGAGCTCAAGCTGATCTGACGAGCTCGCGCAACTTCTCGGCCAGCGCCGAGACGTTGCCGCTCTTCAACAACAATGGGATGCGTAGGCGCGCCATCTCCTTGCGCACGAACTCACCGGCGACCGCCGTGTAGGCGACCACGGCGATTTCGGGATGCTGGCGTCGAAGCGTGGGGATGGCCTCGAAGCCGTTCACGCCCGGCATCAAGAGGTCGAGGACCAGCGCGTCGGGTTGCGTCTCGGCGCACTGCTCGATCGCCGATTTGCCGTCGTTCGCTTCTCCCGCGATCTCGAAGCCCTCGTGCTCGAGCTGGATGCGAAGCAGGAGCCGCACGTCGGCCTCGTCATCGGCGATCACGACGCGGATCGGGCGTGAGCCGTTCGAGGTCGTCATGCGGCCGGGAGATCGACGGTCGTGACGACCCAGCTGCCGCGCCGGTCGAACGAGACGGCGCCGCCGTTCGCCTGCGCGAGCTCGCGCGCGACCGCAAGACCGACGCCGAGGCCCGGTGCGGTCATCACGGCGTGCTCGCCCCGGTAGAGCAGCTCGAAGGCCTTCTCGACCTCCTCGTCGGTGGGGCCGTCGCCGGCGGACTCGAACTCGATGCGCACGCCGAGCTGGGTGCGTTCGGTGGTGATGCGCACGACGCCGTGCCCGTACTTCAACGCGTTGTCGAGGAGGAGCTCCGCGAGCCTGGCAAACGCACTCGGCTGCACGTGGGCCAGCATCTCGGGACCGTCGACGGCGAGCGGCCCGGTGCCGCCGACCGAGTCCCATGCGACCGCCAGGGTCGCGTGCACGGGGGTTGCCTCGGCGTCATCGATCGGCAGCGCGGTGGTGACGCCGACCGCAACGAGGAGATCGTCGAGAAGCCGTTCCACCCGGCCGGCGTTGCGCACGAGCCCGTCCACCAGGGTGGCGCGTGTGGCCTCGTCGGTGGTTGTGGCCAGGGCCGCGGCCATGCCCGCCATCGTGGTGACCGGGGTCCTGAGCGCGTGGCCCACGACGTTGACGACGCGTCGGCGAATCGCGTCGACGTCGGCCAGGGCGCGCTCCACGTCGACCGCGGTAGTGGCCCTACGCGCTGCGGCGTCGTCCTCGCCGCCCGTAGTCATGCCACCACGATAGGACGCGCCGGTGGAACACGTAGCATGACGGTCCCGTCGAACGAGGAGCAACCGTGCACGTCCGCATCGGTGTCACCTACATCCCGCGCGAGATCGAGGTCGAGCTCGCGGACGACGCCGACCCCGAAGCCGTGAAGTCAGCCGTCGAGCAGGCCCTCGGCGACGCGTCGGGGATGTTGTGGCTCACCGACCGGAAGGGCCACCAGCTCGGCGTGGCGGTCGACAAGCTCGCGTACATCGATCTCGGCACCGGCTCCGATCACAGCCGCATCGGGTTCGGCGCCCCTTGACCACTCCGCTGCTCGAGCGGAAGCTGCTGTTCGTCACCGGCAAGGGCGGCGTCGGCAAGACCACCATCGCGGCGGGCCTCGCGCTGCTCGCCGCGCAACACGGCAAGCGGACGCTGGTCGCCGAGGTCGATGCCAAGGGGAACCTCGCCGACTTCTACGAGGTCGGCGAGACGTCCTTCGAGCCGCGCGAGATCGTGCCGAACCTGTTCGCGATGTCGATGCACACGGAGGAGTCGCTCAAGGAGTACCTGCGGCTCCAGCTGAAGATCCCCGTGCTCGCCCGCATCGGTCCGCTGGCGCGCACGTTCGACTTCGTCGCGCAGGCGGCGCCGGGCGTGAAAGAGGTGCTCACGGTCGGCAAGTTCCTGTGGGAGGTGCGTGAGCACCACTACGACCTCGTGGTCGTCGACGCCGCCGCGACGGGTCATGTCGTCGCGCAACTCGCGGCGCCCCAACACATTCGAGAGCTCGTCAAGGTCGGCCTCGTGCGCGAGCAGACGGGATGGATGCTCGACATCCTCGGCGACGCGGCGCGGACCGGTGCCGTGATCGTCGCCGCTCCCGAGGAGATGCCCGTCAACGAGACGATCGAGCTGCGGGCGCGCATTGCCGAGGAGACCAACGTCGATCTCGCCGCGGTCGTCGTGAACCGCGTGCTACCAGAGCTGTTCGCGCGCGGCGAGGAGGAGATCTTCGACCAGCTGCGTGAGCCCGAGAACGAGGAGGCCTTGGCGCGCGCCGCGGGCGGAACGGTCACCTCCGTGCTCGATGCCGCTGAGCTCGCGGTGCGATTGCGCCGAACACGAGCCGGTCATCTCGCGC
>DASZHU010000226.1:0-7890 GCA_035937605.1 Acidimicrobiales bacterium
GACGGTCGAAGACGCCGTGCTCGCCGACGCCGCCATCGCCAAGTTGATGGGTGAGGACGTGGAGAGCCGCAAGCAGTTCATCGTGACGAACGCCGACGACGTTCGCTTCCTGGACATCTAGAGAGACGAAGCATGTCTGACGTACCTCCCACCGACGGCGACCAGGCCTCGCTGATCTTCGGCGACTTCGAACCGATCGAGATCCAAGAGGAGATGGAGCGGTCGTTCCTCGACTACTCCATGTCGGTCATCACGGCGCGGGCGCTGCCCGACGTGAAGGACGGGCTCAAGCCCGTGCAGCGGCGGATCCTGTGGGGCATGTACGACATCGGTGCGCGTCCCGATCGCAGCCACATGAAGTGCGCGCGGGTCACCGGCGACGTGATGGGCAAGTACCACCCCCACGGCGACAGCGCGATCTACGACGCGCTCGTGCGCATGGCGCAGGACTTCACGTTGCGCCATCCCCTCGTGGACGGCCACGGCAACTTCGGCAGCCCCGACTTCGGGCCCGCCGCCTCCCGGTACACCGAGTGCCGGTTGGCCACGCTCGCGATGCGGATGATCGACGGTATCGACGAGCACACCGTCGACTTCGAGTCGAACTACTCGGGGGAGTTCACCCAGCCGACGGTCCTGCCGAGCCGCTTCCCCAACCTCTTGGTGAACGGCAACCAGGGGATCGCGGTCGGCATGGCCACGAGCATCCCACCCCACAACCTCGGCGAGATCATCGACGCCACCGTGCACCTCATCGGGCATCCCGAGGCCACCGTCGACGACCTCATGCAGTTCGTCAAGGGTCCCGACTTCCCGACCGGCGCGCAGATCATGGGCCGACAGGGGATCATCGACGCCTTCCGCACCGGGCGAGGTTCGATCAAGCTCCGCGCTGTCGCCGAGATCGAAGAGGGCAAGCGCAACGACCAGATCGTGGTCACCGAGATGCCATACCAGACGTCGATCTCCACGACGGCCGCCAAGATCAAGGAGCTCGTCGAGACCCGTCAGATCGAGGGCATTGCCGACGTCAACGACGAGTCGGCCAACGGCCAGACGCGCCTCGTCATCAAGTTGAAGAAGGACGCACCGGCGCTCGTCATCCTCAACAACCTCTACAAGCACACACCGCTGCAGTCGAATTTCGCGGTGAACACCGTTGCGCTGGTCGACGGGGTGCCCCGCACGCTGAATCTGCTGCAGGCGCTGCAGGCCTACATCGAGCACCAGCAAGACGTGATCCGGCGCCGGTCCGAGTTCCGCCTCGACAAGGCGCAAAAGCGAGCCCACATCGTCGAGGGACTGCTCAAGGCCCTCGGCATGATCGACAAGATCATCGCCGCCATTCGCGCGTCGGCCAACAAGGCCGGCGCGGTCGAGGCGATGATGGCCAAGCCGTTCGAGTTCTCGGCGGTACAGGCCGAACACATCGTCGACCTTCGGCTCCATCAACTCACGCGGTTGGGTCAGGAAGAGCTCGACGAGGAGATGCAGAAGCTCCAGGCGACGATCAAGGAGCTCGAGTCCATCCTCGCCAGTCAGACGAAGCTCAACCAGGTGATCACGGACGAGATCGGCGAGATCAAGGACAAGTTCGCCACCGAGCGCCGCAGCAAGATCACGTTCGACACGGGCGACATCGACATCGAAGACCTGATCGACGACGAAGACCTCATCGTCACGCTGTCGGCCAAGGGCTACACGAAGACGATGCCGGCGGACACGTTCCGCACCCAGGGCCGCGGGGGCCGAGGCGTGGCCGGCGCGAAGCTGCGCGACGAGGACTACGTCACGCAGATCCTCACCACCACCGCGCATGCGTACCTGCTGTTCTTCTCGAACCGCGGCCGCGTCTACCGGCTCAAGGCTCACGAGATCCCGATGAAGGACCGCACCGCGCGTGGCACCGCGATCGTCAACATGCTGCCGTTGCAGCCCGACGAGAAGATCCAGGCGATCATCGACACCCGCGACTACGAGACGAATCGCTTCCTGTTCTTCGCGACGAAGCAGGGTCAGGTCAAGAAGACGAAGTTCAACGAGTACGACTCGTCGTTGCGCTCGGGCATCATCGCCCTCAACCTGCGCAACGGCGACGAGCTCGTGAAGGTGATCCCGACCAACGGGGGCGACGACATCCTCATGGTGTCGAAGCTCGGTCAGGGCATTCGCTTCACCGAAGACGATGTACGGCCGATGGGTCGCGCCGCCGCCGGGGTGCGCGGCATGAAGCTCCGCGCCGAGGACGAGGTGGTCTCACTCGACACCTGTCGTGACGACGCCGCGATCCTGATCGTGACCGACGCCGGTTACGGCAAGCGCACGCAACTCGAGCACTTCAACCGCCAGGGTCGCGGCGGCCAGGGTGTGCGGGCCATCAAGCTCACCGCCAAGAAAGGCTTCGTGGTCGCGGCGTTCATGGTGCACATCGACGACGAGATCTTCGTGATCGCGTCCGGCGGCATCGTGATCCGCATGTCGGTGCGGGAGATCTCCTCGCAGGGCCGCGATGCCACCGGCGTACGGGTGATGAACCTCGAGCCGGGACAGTCCGTCGCGGCCGTCGCGCCGGTGCTGTCGACCGACGACGAGTAGCGACCGCCTTCCCCCCTCACATTCGAAGCGACATGGGAGGTGGGCCGTGCGCGTGCGGTCAGATCGTGGTCAGTTGGTGCCGCTGTACGCGGTGGTCGTGCTCGTCGCGGCCGCGGCGATGCTGTTGTTGGTGCAACTCGGCGGCACGGCCGTGCGCCGGGCCCGGGCCCGCACGGCCGCGGATGCCGCCGCGCTCGCCGGTGCCGCCGAAGGACGGCCGGCGGCAGAACAGGTCGCTGCCGCCAACGGGGCCACCCTCGACCGCTTCGACGCGCTCGGTGACGACGTCGAAGTGCGTGTGCACATCGGGTCGACGCACGCCGTCGCACGGGCGCGGCGCGAAGGAGGCTGCCGACAGAGGGGTCAACCCGACCGCGTACACTTCGCAACGTGTCTGCCGATCAGCCCGGGGTGACGGCCGCGCCCGAGATCACGGCGGACCCGAACGGAGACGGCAACCGCCTCCTGGTACCGCGCCGGCGGCATCGATTCGCAACGAGTGACGACGCCGTGGGGATGCGCAACCTCGAAGACCTCGACGACGTCGCACCGATGGTCAACCACGAGCGTCCGCGTGAGCTCTCCAAGAAGGAGCGGCGCCAGCTCGGGCGGTTGCGCGCCCGCAAGGTGCGTCGCGTCGTGCGCCACATCGACCCATGGTCGGTGCTGCGGCTGTCGCTGTTGTTCTACTTCTGCCTCTTCGTGATCGTCATGGTCGCCGGCACGTTGCTGTACAACCTCGCCGGCGCGGCCGGCACGATCTCGAGCATCGAGAGCTTCATCAAGGACATCGGCGCGTTCAAGACGTTCTCGTTCAAGGGCTCGGTGATCTTCCGCGCGAGCCTGCTCGCCGGGCTGATCCTCGTGATCGCCGGTAGCGCGTTGAACGTGCTCCTCACGGTGCTGTTCAACCTCATCAGCGACCTCGTCGGCGGGATCCGCATCAGCGTGATCGAAGAGGAGACCGCCCGCCCGATCGGCTCCGAGGCGCCGAAGTCGAGAAGCTAACGTTGCCCTTCGGTCTGGGGCTATAGCTCAGTCGGTTAGAGCGCATCCCTGATAAGGATGAGGTCGCAAGTTCGATTCTTGCTAGCCCCACCATGAAAGCGCTGCGTCGTGCCCTTCTCGCCCTCGGACTTGCCGGTGTGATCGCCGCGGTCTTGCGGCTCCGAGGTACCGGAGGCACCCCACCGCAGGACGGGGGCTGGCGCGAGCTTTCCGGTCCCGATCTCCGGTGATGCGCGTGGCGCTCATCGGCGCGGGGGCGGTCGGCGCCCGCGCGGCGCGGCAACTGGTCTCCTCGACCGCGGTTGCACGGGTGCTCGTATCGGACGCCGAACCCGGACGGGCCGACGCCGTCGTGGCGTCGCTCGGCGAAGAGCAGTCCACGGCGTCGGAGAGCCGCGACGTCGACGCCGTCGTACTCGCGACACCCGGCGAAACCCACGTCGAGCTGGCGCGTGAGTTCCTCGAGCGCAGCGTGCCAGTCGTGTCGGTGGCGGACGGTGTCGACGACGTGAAGGCCCTGCTCGAGCTCGACGCTCTCGCCCGCCGTCGCAACGTATCGCTCGTGGTCGGCGCCGGGTTCTCGCCCGGCCTCACCTGCGTGCTCGCGGCGCACGCGGCGGCCAACCTCGATCAGGTCGACGAGGTGCACGTGGCCAAGGTGGGTACCGGCGGCCCCGCCTGCGCGGAAGCTCACCATCGCGCCCTCGGAGGGGTCGCGCTCGACTTGCGCGACGGCACGTGGGTCGTGCGCCGCGGCGGATCCGGCCGGGAGCTGTGTTGGTTCCCTGACCCGATCGGCGGCACGGACTGCTACCGCGCCGCGCTGCCCGATGCCCTGCTGCTCGCCCCCGCCTTTCCCGGCGTGGAGCGCATCACCGCGCGCCTCGGCGCGAACCGTCGCGACCGCGTCACCGCGCGGTTACCGATGCTCCGGCCGCCCCATCCCGAGGGTGGACCCGGCGCCGCGAGGGTCGAGGTGCGGGGGCGGCGCGGCGCGTCTCGCGTCGTACAGGTACTCGGAGCGATGGATCGGCCCGCGGTCGCGGCGGGCAGCGTCGCCGCGGTAGCTGCGGTGAACGCCGGCCTACGTCAGCTCCGGCGCCCGGGCGCGGGAGGGCTCGCCGAGCTGGCGGACCCGTTGTCCTTTCTCGGTGACCTCGCCGCCCGCGGTGTGAAGGCTGCAGTGTTCGAGGGCGCGGCTTAGGCCGACGCGGTCGCCGCGATGCGATTGCGCCACTCGCTTGCCTCGCCGATCGCCGTGGCGTAGTCGGCACGCCGACGCGCCGCCCGACCCCGGGGCGCCTCGTCGACCGGGGCGGAGTACTGCGCCTCGATGCCGTCCTTCAGCATCTCGAGCGATTCACTGCGCAGCTGTGAGATGCGCGACTCGGTGACGCCGAGCAGCTCGGCGAGCTCGAGCGACGTCTTGCCCTCGAGGAAGTAGCCGACGATGACGATGCGGTGCCGCTCGGGCAGCAGCCCGACGGCGTCGCGCAGATAACCGAGCAGCTCGCGCGTCTCGAGCTCTTCCGACGGTTCCACCGCGGTGCGGTCCGCCAGCACGTCGACGAGCGTGAGACCGTCGTCGTCAGGTGAGGTCACGATGTGTTCGAGCGCCAGCACGACCGAGCGGAACACGCGGTCGCGGAGGCGGTGGAGCTCGTCGCGTGACAGACCGAGCGCGTCGGCCACGTCGTTGGTCGTCGGCAGCTCGCCGCGGTTGTTGGCGAGTTCCTGTTCGACCTGCTCGAGCTTGCGTCCGAGTGTGCGGACCGATCGGGGCGCCCAGTCGGCGGCACGAACGGAGTCGAGGATGGCACCGCGGATGCGGCGGGCCGCAAATCGATCGAACGGAACGCCGCGACTCTCGTCGAAGCGGCGGGCGGCTTCTACGAGTCCGAGGGCGCCGGCACGAGCGAGGTCGTTGCGGTCCACATACCTCGGAAAGCGCACCGCCACTTGCAGCACCACGTGGTTCACGAGTGGTAGGTGCTGCTCGATCAGTTGTGCGCGATCAGCGTCATCGCCCATCGCCTGGTCTCCCTTCGATTGACAACGCATCTCCCACGACAGTTGTCGGCGTAAGTGAATGAAAAACTTGAGCCGGGCGGCCAGAGTCATCCGGCTCATTTCGGAGGCTCGCGAGCGAACGATGGCAGCTTGACCACTCTGGGTGCGTGGGTCTGGGCCGAACGGACTAGCTCGAATGGACCCCACGCGGTGATCTCAAGCGGCTTGTTTTCGGTGTCGATTCGATCGACATGGCGAGTGCGTCGATTTGGACGCCCCTGTGGCTGAGCGCGTTGGCCGGAGCCGTGACCGTCACGGTGCTCGGCACGGTGCTGCTCGTGATCGGGGGCCGGCGGGTGGTGGCGCGTTCAGCGGAGTATCAACGCGTCAACCAGTTGCTTGCCGCGTCGGCGCGCACCGCCCAGCTGCGGGCGTTCGACGACGCGTTGCTCACCGCGGCCGAAGAGGTCAAGGCCATGACGCACGCGTCGTCGGCTCTGTGTGCCGCACTCGACGCCCACGGCGAGTGGGTCGGGATGATCGTGGACGGCGACGGAGGCAAGCCGGCTCCCACCGAGGCGGTCGCAGCCCTGCGCGAGCTCGCCGAAGAGGACCACACGGCCCGCGAGATCGACCTCCACGAGCGGCTGCTGACCACGCGACTCGCGCTGCCTCCGGCGCGAACCGTTGTGGTGACCGCAGCGCGGGACGGGGCCGTCCCGTTCGTGGCCGGCTCGTTCCGCGACGGCCGCATCAGCCGCGTACCGAGTAGCCGGGTGAAGACACTGCAGAGCTTCGTCGACCAAGCCGCGCTCTCCGTTGCGAACGCCCGTCTGTTTGAGGAGATCGAGGCGGCGTACCTCCACCAACTCGACCTCAACCGCCAGAAGGGCGAGTTCGTGGCGACCGTCTCCCATGAGCTGCGCACACCGGTGGCGGCGATCATCGGAACGATCGAGACCGTGTCGCGACTCGGCGACCGGCTCGACGACGAGCGCCGCGCCAACTTGCTCGCGGGCGCGGTCGGTTACGGCGAGCGGCTGAGCCGCGTCATCGAGGAGCTGCTGTTGGTGGCCGCGGCCGAGCAGTCGACGTCGACGATTCGATCGGTCGAGATCGACCTCCCGGGCTTCGTGCGGCAGATCGTGAAGGAGACGTCGGTGGCCACCGACGGGCGCGTCGTCGCCACGGTGCGACCCGTAAGCGGTGTCATCCGCACCGACGAGAGCAAGCTGCAGCGCGTGCTGCTGAACCTCATCGAGAATGCCGCGAAGTACGCGCCGGACGGACCCATCGAGATCGAGGTGATGGCGGCGGGCGCGAGGGTGGTGTTCTTCGTGACCGACCACGGACCGGGCATCGCCGCCGCGGACCGCGAGCGGGTCTTCGAGCGCTTCGTGCAGCTGAACCAGTCGCTCACCCGTTCGCAGGGCGGCCTCGGCCTCGGGTTGTACCTCTGCCGGCAGCTCGCAACCGTCCTCGACGGTGAGCTCGTGCTGACCGAGACCCCAGGCGGCGGGTGCAGCTTCTGTCTCGCGGTGAGTCGAGACCTATCCAGCACGGTCGAGGCCGCGGACGCACCGCCGTCTGCTGCCGGCGGGGTGCTGCGCCGGCCGGCCAAGCGAGCGGTGGCGGGCGCTGCTGTCTAGACCGTCGTCAGCTCGTCGATGAACTCGAGGAGCTTCTCCATGTGGAACGGCTTGGTGAGATAGAAGTCCGCGCCGGCGCGCCAGCCCTCCTCGATCTCCTCCGCGGCGGCCCGGGCCGTCAGCAGCACGACCGGAATGGCCGCCGTCGACGGCTCGTCCTTCAGCGCTCGCAGCACCTTCAGGCCGTCGTGGACCGGCATCATCACATCGAGGACGATCAGGTCCGGCTGATGGGTGAGCGCGAACTGCAGTGCTTGCGCGCCGTTCTGCGCCTCGTGGACGTTCATGCCCTCGGCCTCGAGGTTCAGCACGAGAAGGCTGCGCAGCACATCGTCGTCGTCCGCCACTACGACAGTCAGGTCTCGGTTCATCTCCGATGTTTCGGCCACGACTGCTGCCGGGTTGAGCCCGACCGGTAGCTTCGGTCGCTATGCGCTTTTTTCGCGGGCTGCTGGTCGCGCTCCTTGCCAGTGTGCTGCTCCTGAGCGCGTGCGGCGGGAGCTCGAAGCCGAAGGTTCCCGACATTCCGGGCGTCGTCGTCGAACGGGCCGCCAGCCGCAATCACCGTCAGGGCACCATCGAGTACCCGGGGAAGCATCCACCGTCCGGGGGTGACCACAACCCCGTC
>DASZHU010000227.1:0-1839 GCA_035937605.1 Acidimicrobiales bacterium
GATGTGCGTCACGCCGAACGTGTGCCACAGGACGACATCGGTGTCGACGAGGGAGCGATCCGCCTGCGTCCACTGCGGAAGACCGTCGCCCCCTGCGGACTGGTTCGGATGGCTGCCGGCGGCGCGCCGCTCCCTTGGCGCGTAGGGCGTGACCCACAGGTTCTTGGTCGCGAAGCGCGCCCGGCGGCCAACCGACGACTCCGGATCGGCGAGCAACGTCGGTGTCGATCCCGGGACGAGCTTGTACGCGACGGGATCACCGACGTGGTTGCGCACCCTCGGGTTCACGATCCTCCACGTGCGGCTCTTGCTCGGATCGACCACGCGTTGCGCGTCCCGCTCGCGCTCGAAACGTGTCACGTGCGGCTTGAACGCGTGGTCCGCGCTCTGCGGATCGGGCACGACGTCGACCTCGTGCACCTCGTTGGGCCCGTCGTCGATGTCGAGATCGAGGCGGGCGCAGAACAAGTGCTGGTGGTACGGCGCGGCGAGCCCGGGCGCGACGACGGTGGCATGCGAGGGGCGGATGTCGCCGACCGCCATCGTCGACATGATCCCGGTCAGCTTCACCTCGAGCTGGATCGTGCCATCGAGGTAGAAGTACCAAAAGAAGCCGTACTCGTAGTTGCCGACGGTCGAGATCGAGCTGACCACGAGCCGGCGCGACCGCCGCACCTCGGTGGTGCCACCCTGCATGTCCCAGTGCTTCCAGAGGATCCCGTAGTCCTCCTCGTGGATGCACACCGCGTTCTTGTGCACTTGCGGCTTGCCGTGCTCGTCGGCGAACACCGCGTCGAGGTAACGAATCTCGCCGAGGCAGTCACAGCCGAGCTCGAGCGAGTTCACCATGCGGCCCAGGCCCCACTCGCCGGCGTCGAACGCGTTCTTCCAACCGTGCAACGGACCGGGATCGCCGTAGGGCACGACCATCTCGCTGATCGACATTCGGTGGGCGATGCTGCGCCCGTCGTACGCGATCGCGTGGAGCACGAGACCCTCGTACGGGTCCATCGACACCCGGACGGACCACTTCTGCCAGGCGAGATGATGACCATCGAGCGTGAAGCTGGGACCGTTCGGTTGCGTGATCTCGAGCGGTTGGAGATCGGCGCGCGCCGGCTCGTTGTCCGCGAGCTTGTAGGAACCCTTGTCCTTCGGGATCGGCACGCCCCCGTGGTCCTGCACCTCGAGCACCTCGCCGCGACCCATGTCGACGATGACGACGACGCCTTCGATCGGCTTCGCGTAGCCGTTGTCCGTCGGTTCGTCGCGGTAGAAAGCGATCACCCGGGTGATGCGACGGCCCTCTTCGTGCGGGATGCCGAACGTCCCGGCGGGCCACGGATCGAGTTGCACGTTGCCGTTGGCGATCTCGTCCTCGCCGATGCCGCGGCGCTTCATCGCCGCCTTGAACTCGTCGTTCTCCATGACCGCGACGATGGCGTTGATCGAATCCTCGAACAGCAGCGCGGGACGGGCATCCGGCGCGTCCTCGATCGACACGACGCACCCGTCGGTGAGCGAGACGATCGCCTCGAGCACGCCTGCGCCGGGACCGGGCACGAGCGTGATGGCCGCGCGCCGCTCGACCGCGTCGGATCCGGAACCCGCTCGCAGCTCGTCCTTCGTCGGTTCGTCGAGCACGACGCGCGCGATGAGTCCGTCGTGGGCGAAGATCTCCACGGCCCGCGTGATCTCCTCGGAGGAGAGCGGCTCGAGCGGATGCATCAGACGCGCCGCCCGTTGCGGAGCACGGGAAACTGTCGATCCGGATCGTCACATGGCACGTCGCCGCGATCCGTCCGGGTGTAGGCCCCCGCCGGGGCGTACTGCACGATG
>DASZHU010000228.1:0-11196 GCA_035937605.1 Acidimicrobiales bacterium
CGTGTCGGGACGCGGTCGCCATTTCCTCGCGTTTCCTGGCGTCGTGATCGCCGCCGTGTGCGTCGTGTGGGCCGTCGCGATCACGACGGGCGGCATCACGCAGGTGTCACCGAACGCGATCGACCTGACGGCGCAAGGACAGCAGCTGCAGGCGAGCGGCGATCCGAAGTCGGCGATCGACAAGTACAGGGCCGCCGTCTCCGACAGCCCACAGTTCGGCGCCGCGTACGCGCGGCTCGCCGATGCGGAGTTCCAGGCCGGCGGTTCGGCCCTTGCGGGCGGGCAATTCCAGAGCATCTCGGATCGTGATGCCACGCGGCGGGCGATCGACGCCGGCGAGAAGGCGATCTCGCTCGGCGAAGGCGATGCGTCGCTGCTGAGCGACATCGGCTTCTACCACTTCACCCTGGGCGAGTACGACCGGGCCGAGAACCTCTCGCAGCAGGCGCTCAGCAGCAACGATCAGTTCCCGCCGCTCGTCTTCAACCTCGGTGTGGTGCAGGTTGCGAGAGGCGAATCGGATGCCGCGGCGGCCACGTACCGCCAGGGCATCGACCTACTGGCGAAGGAGCAGGACAACACGCTGCGGCTGGAGGTCATCTCCGCGGCGCGCACCGACCTCGAGCTCGCCGAGACCGAGACTCCAGGGACCAAGGACCTCGCGCAGAAGATGAAGGGCCTGCTGGCGGTGGCCGAGGCCCCGCTGCTCGATTCCAATGCGAAGGTTCCGGACCACGCGCCGTCGGGCTCGTCGGCCGAGAACATCACCATCGCGACCGATCGCTTCCGTGTGTACGCGAAGTACGACGCCAAGGGATTCGGCCGCGACGCGTCGCTCGTGAACGTCTGGTACTTCCGTCCACTCGACGCGAAGGGCCAGGGCGCGTTCGAGCAGACCTATCCGCTGGATCAGGTCACGATTCCGAACAACGGCGCGGTGACGACGTTCCCGACGGAGAACGGCGACTGCCTTCCTGGAGGCGACTACCGCGTCGACGTCTACAACGGTCCGGACCTTGTCGGAACCGGTGACCAGAGCATCCCCGACAGCCCGCTCGGCACCCTCGTCGTGGCCGGCGGCGAAGACGCCGGCTTCAGCATGTGTCATCCCGAGAGTTGGAAGCCGCTCGACGTGACGGGGCAGCCGGGTTCGCTCGCGTTCGCGAACCCCGACAATGCCGCGGAGTCGGTCGTGGCACTGAACTTTCCCGTGGGTGCCGCGACCGGCACGAACCCGTCCGAGTTCCTCACGGCGTTCATCGGGAACGTGCTCGAGCAGCAGCACCTGCAGACCACCGGTCCGCCGCTGGACGGCGAGGAGCTGCTCGGTCGTACGGCAGATGGCGCGGACGTGTCGCTGGCCACGACGAGCATCACCGCGGCCGACGCGAAAGGTGATCTCGCGCGCATCACGGGCTCCGCGGGGACGGACGGAGTAGTGCGTGTCGTCATCGTCTCGGCCAACAGCGCCGACCGCCTCGACCTCCTGCGCGGCGAGCTGGTGAACTCCGTGCGCTTCCTGCGTGTTCCGAACCCCTCGCAGTAGTTCCGGCGCTAAGGTCGCCCCGACTTTCGCTGCCCGACGTTGGAGGGATCCTGGCAATGTCCGACGAAGCTGCCTTCGAGTACCTCAAAGCTCACGAGTTGATGTTTCTCGCCACTGCCAGCAAGACGGGTAACCCGCACGTGTCGCCGATGTTCTACGCATGCGAGGGGACGAAAGTTTACTTCTCGGCGCCTCCGGGATCCGAGACCGATCGGTGGCTCAAGGAGAACCCCATCGCGGAGATCGCCGTCTCCGAGATGCCGGACGAATGGTCACAGGCGCGCGGCCTGCAGATCGAGGGCCCTGTGACCGAGCTCGACGGACCCGAGGAGACGCACGCCGGCGAGCTGTTCAAGGCGCGCTACCCGTTCCTCGGTGACAGCGCGATGCACACCCACTACTGGCGACTCGACGCCGACGAGGTCATCTACATGCACACCGACCACAAGAACGCGGACGAGACGGCGAGCTCCCTCGGCCAGACCTGGGCGAAGTCCAAGGCCTGAACGAAGCGTCGGGCCGCGGTTACTTGGTGGCGAGGGCGGCGTTGACCTTGTCGAGCTTCGCTTGCACCGCGGTGCGCTGCGTGGCGTCGATCGGGGTCTGCAGCAACTGCTCGAGCAACGGCTTCGCCGCGGCCGCGTCCTTCTGCTGATCGAATCGCACGGTCGCGAGGAACCACAATGCGTCCGGGTTGCCGGGCTCCTTGGCAAGGCTCTGCTCCAACAGGCTCGCTCCTGCGGCCGGGTCGGTCAGGAGCGCCGTCGTCCAACCGAGGTAGCGCAACGCCTTCGCTTGATCGGCGGTCACGGTCGCGCGAGCCGCGGCCTCGCTGGCCTGTGCCCGCGCGTGCTCGAGCTGCGTGCGCCGTGCATTGACGTCCTGCTCGCCGTCCGCCGCGTGCAGGTAACGCTCGACGAGCGCGAGTCGCATCGGGACGACGTCGGGATTGGCTGCCACGATGGCCTCCATCTCCGCGTTCGTCACTTGTGAGAGGTCTCGTCCGTCCTGCGTGGTCGAAGGGGTTGCGGTGCCATCCGTTGCGGACGTGGTCGCTGTCGTCGCGGTCCGTGCCGCGTCATGACCTCGAACCAACAAGAACACGCCGCCGGCGATCGCGAGCACGAGCAACGCGGCCGCGATCACCGCGACCAACGCGCGGTCCGAGAGGCGGCGCGGCGCGTGGGATTCGTCGAACGGGATCGAGCCGTCGGCGCCGAGCGGCTGGATCACGAACGGCGGCGCCGGCGACGCAACCGCCACCAGCCGACCGGCGTGGCCATCGCGAACGCCACGGTGCTCGCCAGCGCCATCGGCGCGGCGTTCGTGGTCTTCTCGGCGCTTGCGAGCGTCGGGTGGCCCGGCGGGAGGGCGCCTCCCTTGTCCTTGGAGAAGCCCGGGCCCTTTACCGTGAACTGAGGCGTGTCGCCCTTCTTGCAGTCGAAGATCGACCCGCCCTTCACGTTCTGCGCGCCCTTGTCGCACGCGAGCGTCTCGGTGCCGTCCTTGCTGTTCGCCGAATCAACTTCGGTCACCGTCATGTGCGAGAGGAGATCCTCCAGCCGGCTCGGGTGACCGGAATCATCGAAGATGCGCGAGCCGTCGGGGATGTTGAAGCCCTTGCCGAGGAGATCCTGCTGCTCCTGCGCGAGACCGGAGACGAAGTACGGCGCCAGATGGCGTACGCGCATCGTTGCGGTGACGTCGATGTCGTCGGGGCTCGTGATGCCGAGGGAATCCGGCACGAAGAACGTGTAGTCGAACGTGCCGGTCTGCTGCGGAGCGCCGTTGGCGTCGAGGCGAACCGGCTGCAGGTCCTTCACTTGCTCGCCGGTGGCGATGCGGCCGCGAACCTGCACGAGGTTCGGGACGAAGCTCTGGAACGCCACTTCGTTCTTGGTGCCCGTCTGATTCGGGTCTCCATCGGTGAGGATCTTCTGGAAGTTGGTGAGCCACGGATCGCAGTTGTCGTTGGGGAATGGCTTCGCGAACTTGATGTCCAGGTTCGGGAGCGTGATGCCGGTCTTGGCGTCTTTGCCGCCCGCCTTCTTCATCGCCTCCGCGTCGAGGCCGAGCGCCGTGGCTACTTCGGTGGCGTCGCACTGGTGCAGGTCTTGCGTCACGTCGTCCGCGGACGGGCCGTCCTGCGCCTTCTTGATGATCTGATCGGGGTTCGCGTTCGAGTCGGCGCCCAACACGCCCGACGCGCACGGCGTCGACACCGGGAAGTTGTCCGCGTTGTCGACGAACGGAACCGACAGGCACACCGGCTTGCCGTCCTTGGTGGTGGCGGAGACCTCGAGCCAGAACTGGCGGGCGAACGCGAAGCCGGTCGGGAACGTGTGGGCGAGCAGGTTGTTGCGAACGTCGACGCTGAACGTCACGAGCCGTCCGTGCTGACCGCCCTGCGTCGCGAGCGTGGAGCCGGCGGGGGGATCGAACAGGCCGGTCTGTCCCTTGTTGTCCGCGGTCGGCTTGACCTGCAGCGTGACCGCGCTGCGCACCAGCGCCTCGCGATCGCTCAGCACTTGGTCGATCGCGTTGGACGGCAGCCCCGGCTGGTCGTAGCGCGCGGGATTCAGGTCGTAGTCGACACCGACGAACGTGTGCGTGTGGTACTCGCGGTTGGGGATCGAGAGTAGGCCGGGCGCGTGGTCGACGACGGCGCTCGTCGGATGGTCCTTCGACTCGAGCGGCATGTGGCAGTCCGAGCAGCCGAGCGGCGAGTCGAGCGGGTTCGAGAAGTTCTGGAGGTTGCTGGAGCTGTAGCGATCCTTGAAGCCGTTCGGCGCGTTGAAGAACGCGATGTAGTCCTGCCACTCGTCGTACGTGGTCTGCAGCACGACGTCGTGCGCGGGATCCGTCTCGTTCTCGTCGAGTTGGAGGTTGTTGTTCTTGTCATGCGACGCGGCCACCGCGGGGTCGGTGATCGGTGTCGGGCTGGTGTCGAGACCGTTGAGGCTGCTGTCGGCGGCGTTCGGGTTGGTCGGATCGGCGTTGGGATCCTTGGCCAGGCCGTCACCCTGGAGGTCGACCTTCACGTTGTGGCAGCCCGCGCAGAGCTGACTCGACTGGATCGGGTCGTTCCAGAAGTTGTTGTCGCCGTTGCCGATGTCGTGGATGCGTTGGGGGAGCGGATTCGGGTTCTCGAACAGCGGCCCGAACACGGTGCCGAAGCCGCCCAGCGACGACTTCTGGTCGTTGAGCGGACCGAATGCCGCTTGGAGCTCCGCGGGCGGCTTGCTGGTGCCGTGGCACACCTCGCAACCGACGCCGTCCGATTGCACGACCGCGCCGCCACCGCTCACCGCGCTGCCCTTGGCCTTCACACCCGCGCTGTCGGCGTTGTCGAAGGGGTACAGCGCGTCGGCGTTGGTCGCGAACCGGGCGCCGACGGGTGAGTGGCACGTGATGCAGACCTTGGCCGTCGCCTTGAAGATGTCGTCCTGGTTGACCGTCTTGTCGGGGTTCTGGTTGTTCGCCGCGACCTGACCCTGATCGGCCAACGCCCGGTTGTGAGCGAGCGTGACGGGGAGCTGCGCGACGGTGATCGTCGAAGTCTGCGCGTGACCCATCGCGGACGCGCTCCAGTCCGCATACACCTTGGAGTGACATCCTGCGCAGGACTCCGCGGACACGAACTGCTGCTTCGGGTCGTTGTTGAACGGGTTCGTGCCGCCGAGCACGTCCCACACGTGGAACGCGAGCACGACGAACAGCAGCACCGTCAACGGCGGATGGAGCGCGCGCCACACCTTGTAGCTGCGGATGTGCGTGCGCTGTCCGCCCTCGCGCGGGAAGTGCTTGTCGACCTCTGCCCGGAGCGACTTGACCTTCGCCCAGCGCTCCTGCTGATCGGCGGGGAACTGGGACATCTCCGCGTCGATCTCACCGACGGGCCTCGCGGTGTCGGTGAAGTCGGCGACGAGACGGCGGAACGCCCGCGGCTGGCCGGTGGTGATCTTGCTGATGGCGACGTTGACGTTGAGCGCCGCCTTCTGCACGCCGATCAAGTGATGACGGCATACGCCCGCGATCGACACCAGGATGCCGATGACGAGCAGCACCTTTCCCGACGAGAGATGGGCGCGAAACGGGACGATCGTCGCATGCACGTAGGCGGCGACCAGCGCCAGCACCGGAAGATAGAGGTGCGAGCGGATCCACGCCATCGTGCCGCCGGGCAGCTTCGACTTGACCCACGCGTTGCGCTTCCGGAGGACGTAGACGAGGCCGGGGCCGGCGAAGAAGGCGAACGTCAGCAGCCCGAGGAACATGACGAAGAACAGGGTCGGGTTGCCCGCGCTGTTCGTCCGTTGGAGCGCGAAGAGGCCGCCGAAACCGACGACGAGGAGCGCCAGCGAACCGACGAGAACGCCGAGGTCCCACTTCTTCGAGCGAATCTGAAAGGCGCCGCCTGCCACCGGAGTGGATGTTTCCACACGGGGGAGCGCTGTGCGTGCGCCCCTCGTCCGGCCGCGCCGCGCGGTACGGTGCCGATCGTGACCTTCGGGTTCAACGTCGACGTCGTGAAGTTCACCTCGACTCCGCTCGAGGTGCTGATCGTCGTCATGATCCTCGGGGCCATCGCCGCGTTCGGCTTCTTCCTGTTCACGATCGTCGGCGCACCGTTCGTCGACAAGCGCTGGCCCGCCGACGAACCGCTCAACCCGATCGAGATGTTGTGGGGCGAGTCGGGCGGTTACATCCAGCGCACGTTCCGCGGCCTCGACCTCGGGCTGTCGAAGGACCTCGCGTCACAGTTCCAAGAGGTGAAGTACAAGTCCGGCGACACGATCATCGAGCAGGGTGAGCCCGCGACGCACTTCTACGTCATCAAGGACGGCAGCGTGGAGGTGAGCCAGAAGGTCAACACCGGAACCGCTGTGCGCGAGGACGTGATCAACCAGTTCGGTCCGGGTCAATCGTTCGGGGAGACCGCGATCCTTCGTCGTACCTCGCGAACCGCGTCGGTGCGCGCGCTCAGCGACTGCACCGTGCTCGAGCTGAGCGCGGAGGACTTCGTCGCCGGTGCCGCGCTGAGCGCCGCGGAAGACAACGAGCTCCTTGCTCGCGTGGACACGTACATGCAGGCCGACGCGGCGCGCGCGGCGAACGCAAAGTCCGGTTCCGGCATCGGCTTCCTCGCGCCTCGGACCGCGCCGGCTCCGACTGGCTGGCGAGCGACCCACCGTGTCCCATCGGAGCTGCCGGCGTGGCCCGAACCGAACCCCGACGCCGACGCGGTCGCGCAACTCCCCGCGGGTCTCGTGGTGGCGGTCGCCGAAGAGCGTGGGGGCTGGGCTCGTGTGACCGCCGAGAACGGCTGGGAAGGCTGGGTCGACGGGCGAGGACTCGAACCGCTCGCGTGAGGTGAGCGCCGAACCGTCGCCCGAGTCGCTGGCCGCCGCCCTTGCCGAGCTGACGGAGGCGGTGCGCCAGCAGGGCCGTCTGCTCGCCCGCATCGCCGAGAAGGTGGGCCTCACGGAGGCGGAGCTGGGCACGCTGACGGCGGGGGTGGGCGCTCCGAGCGATGCGATGTGGCAGCGCCTCGGCCTGGTCGATGGCGAGCGTCGGACGGTGACGGTGCTGTTCGCCGACGTCTCCGGCTTCACCGCGCTGTCGGAGCACCTCGACGCCGAGGAGTTCGAGCTCGTCATGAAGGACGCCATGTCGGCGATCGCGGCGATCATCACCCGCAACGACGGCTCGATCGAGAAGTTCATCGGAGACGCGGTGTGCGCGATCTTCGGCGCACCGATCGCGCACGAGGACGAACCGGAGCGGGCGGCGCGGAGCGCCCTCGAGATCAACCGAGTGCTGAGCGAGAAGGCGACCGCGCGTCCCGACCTTCCGGCGATCGGTATCCACGCGGGCATCAACACCGGCATCGTCATCGCCGGGACGGTGGGCGACGGTTCTCAGTTCGGAGTGATGGGCGACACGATCAATACCGCGTCGAGGCTCATGAACCTTGCGCAGCGGGGCGAGATCTTCGTGTCCGCGGAGACGGCTCGGCGCCTGCGGCGCGAGTTCCGATTGGAGGATCGTGGCGTCCACGAGGTGAAGGGCAAGGAGCGTCCCGTCGCGGCCTTCAACGTGCTCGGCGAGCTCGAGCCCGACGAACGCGGCGAGCACGGCCGTGTGCGCGCGCCGTTCGTCGACCGCGAGACCGAGCTCGCGCAGCTCGAACAGCTCGCGAGCGAGACGCTCGCAGGTGACGGTACGAGCGTCGTCGTCGTCGGCGAGCCCGGCGTGGGCAAGACCCGCCTCGTGGCCGAGCTCGTCGAGGCGCACCACGACGACTTCTCGGTGATCCGCGGCTCGGCGCGAGTGGTGGGCGAGCAGCCGCTGGGCCTGCTCATCGAGGCCTTCGCCCCACACCTGCCGGAGTTCTCCGACGGCGCGGCCCGCAATGTCGTGAGCGAGGTGTTGCGCGGCGGTGTCGCGCTTCCACCGGACTTCGAGCTCACGTTCGCGCGACTGCTGCACGACGCGGCGGCGCGGGCGCCGATGCTCATCGTGCTCGACGATCTGGAGTTGGCGGATCGCGGCTCGCTCGAGCTGTTGCGGTACCTGTCGCGATCGACACGCGACGCCGCGATGCTGTGGATCTTCCTCGCCCGCCAGGCTCCCGCGCGCTTCGACGCCGCTACCGATGGCGACGACGACCTCATCACCCTCCGGCTCGCGCCGCTCGACGACGACGACGTCGCGCAGCTGTTCGACGGTCTGCTCCCGGACGTTCTGTCGCGCGACCAGCGGGCACGCCTTGCCTACCAGGCCGACGGCAACCCGGAGTTCGCGGAGGAGATCGCGCTCTCGCTCATCGATCTCGGCGTCGTCACGCAGTCATCCGACGGCACGTACCGGTTGACCGGCGACCCGGACGCGATCGAGATCCCGAGCTCGGTGTCAGAGCTCGTCGAAGCGCGCATGGACCGCGTCGCCACGAACGCACGGATCACCTTGCAGGACGCGGCGGTGATCGGCATGCGGTTCCGCGCGCCGCTGCTGACGAGGGTGGCCAGTGTTCCCGACGCGCTCCAGGCTTCACTCGCGGAGCTCGTGGGAGCCGAATTGATCGTGCCCCCGGGCCCCGACGAGGAGTTCTGGACCTTCCGCAGTCACGTAGTGCGTCAGGTGGCGTACGAGAGCATCTTGCGGCGCCGACGGCCCCGGATGCACCGAGCGGTGGCCGAGGCGCTGCTCGCGCTCGAACCGGGGCGCGCCGACGACAACGTCGAGCTGATCGCGTCGCACTACGAGCTCTCGGACGATCCGGCCTTGGCGATCCCGTACCTGCGACTGGCGGTGGACTACGCGGAGGCCTCGCACAGCGTCGCCGGCACGGTGGACCGCGCGCGTCGCGCGCTCGGCATCCGGGCCCGGCAACCGCAGGGCGTCGACGACACTGATGCGGCGTGGTTCCTCGAGCATCTCGGTGTCGCTCGGCTCATGCTCGGCGACCGCGACGGGCTCGACGATCTCCGCGCTGCGGTCGACCTGCGCCGTATGCACGGCGACGTGGCCGAGGAGGCGGCGCTCGAGGAGCGCGTCGGCTGGTACGTGACGATGGCCGGCGATCCGACCGGCGCCGGCCATCACCTCGTGCGGGCGCAGGAGCTGGCCGAGAGCGGGCGGCTGGGTGAGGCCGCGGCGTCATCGCTGCGCGCGGGCGTCGCCGTCTCGCGGGCGTTCTCGGCAGGGGTGGCCGGGAAGCTGACCGTCGCCTTCGACGCCGTCGACGGCGCCGCCGCGGAAGCCCGAACCGTGGGCGACACGTTCACCGAAGCGCGTGCGCTCATGGTGAACGGGGTGCTGTGGCTCTGGGAGGGCAAGCCCGCCGATGCACGGGGCTCGCTGCGGCGAGCGCTCGAGCTCGCGTGGACGAACCGGTACTCGTTCCTCGCCGACCGCTGTGGCCGGTGGCTCGTGGCGTCGGATGTGGAAGCGGGCCGCTACGACGACGCGCTCGAGCTCGCTGCACCGTTGCTCGCTCGGGCCGACGAACGCGGTGATCCGTCGGTTGCAGTCGGGATCCGAGCCGCGCTCGCCGAGTTGTGGCGCGAGCGGGGCGACATCGAGCAAGCGCGCGCGCTCGCCGGCGCCGCGGTCGAGTTGGCGCAAGAGCGGTCGGTCGCGGTCGACGCGGCCGCTGAGGCCTATCTCACACTGGCGCGGTCCGCGATCGACTCGGGTCAGTCGCCGGACGAGCCTCTCGAACGGCTTGCCGCCCTGCTCGCGGGCGATCCGTGGCTCGGGTGGCGGCTCGAAGCCCGTCTCGATCTTGCCCGGGCCCGCGCCGCGCTGGCGGCCGGCGCCCACGAGCAGGCTGCGAGCCTGGCGGTGGCAGGGCGGCTGCGACTCGACCGGGCCGCCGCTCAGCGCGAGCGCTTGGCGGCCGATGCGATCGAAGGTGAGGCGCGGGCTGCCGCGGGCGACCATGCCGGTCTCGCCCTCGCGGAGCAGGCGCTGGCCGCCGCCGAGACCTACGGATCGCCGTACCTCGTCGCGGAAGCGGCCCGCGCGTTGGCCCGAACGAAGGAGGCGCTTTCCGGTACTGTCGGCGACCGATGAGGGTCATGGTGCTGTCGGCGATCAGCCGTGAGGACTCGAGCTGCTTCATCCTGGCGGCGCAGCTGTGCGAGATGGCCCATGCCCAGGGCGTCGAGGTCGATTTCACCCACCCCGCCGATGCCAACCTGCCGGTCAACGACGGCACGCTCGCCTGGGACGACCCCCGATCGGTGGCATGGCAACAGCGGGTGGAGACGATCAACGCCCACCTGTGGGTCTCGCCCGAGTACCACAGCGGCATGACCGGCGGGATGAAGAACCTGTTCGACCACCTGGCCAAGGAGCCGATGAAGGGCGACGTCGTGGGGCTGTTCGCCCTGGCCGGCGGGGCCATGGCCGCGCTCAACACCCTGAACAACATGTCCGTGGTCGCCCGTTCGCTGGGGGCGTGGGTGGCCCCCGACTACTGCGCCCTCAACTCGAACGAGGTCAAGGAAGGCCTCGACGAACGGGCCGTGAAGCGGGTCGAATCCGTGGTCGGCGAGGTCATCGACACCGCCCGCCGCCTCAACCTCGAGGGCTTCTAGCCCCGGGAGTCGCCTTGGACGGGGCCGGAAACAGCCGGTAGTCTCTCCCGTCCGCTTGTAATCGACGTCTGCGTCGGCCTGCGCACGCAGGGACCCCGCAGCAGCAACCGAATCGACGCTCCGCCGGGCCTGCCCTGCGGAGCGTCTGCGTGAACCGAACCGGAAGGCCAGGCCACACCGATGGCAACCAAAGCGATCGTCGGCGAGAAAGTCGGCATGACACAGGTGTGGAGCGACGACAACCGCGTCGTTCCCGTCACCGTGGTCAAGGTCGCGCCCTTGCGGGTCGTGCAGGTGAAGACGACCGAGCGCGACGGCTACAGCGCCGTGCAGGTCACCTTCGGCCGCGCGAACCCGCGACGGCTCAACAAGCCCGAGGCCGGCCACTTCGACAAGGCCGGTGTCGACGCCGGCGAGCACGTGATCGAGCTGCGGCTCGACGATGTCAGCGGGTTCGAGGTCGGACAGGAGATCAAGGTCGACGTGCTGGCCAATGGTGAGCGCATCGACGTCACCGCGGTCAGCAAGGGCAAGGGCAACAGC
>DASZHU010000229.1:0-8252 GCA_035937605.1 Acidimicrobiales bacterium
GTTCAAGGACGTGTCCCTTTCTTCCGATCACCTCGTCATGCGTTCCTCGCGCTTGCTTCGAGCCGCCCTGGCGCTTGCCATTGCGCTTGCGGCCTCGGGCGCGTTCGTCGTCGCTCCGGTCTCTGCCTCCACCAACGCTCCGACACCGAGTTGGTGGAATGGTGACTGCGACGCCAACCACTGGAATCTGGCCGCAGCGGCGCAGGGTTGGACCGGGCCGGGCGCGCATCGTCTCGGTGCGTCGTACCTCGGCATTCCGGTGTGTGGTCCCCGTCGATCCGTCGACGGCGCGCCTGACGTGCAGTGGTCGAAGCCGGGATGGGGACACTTCGAATGGGAGTGCACCGAGCTCGCGTTTCGCTTCATGTATCTCGTCTACGGCGTGACGCCCTACGGCGCGAACGGCAACACCGTCGTGGCGAACTACAAGCCGTCGTACGGTGGCGGTCTCGTGACGGTGACGAACGGAACGGTCGGCACGGCACCGCAGCCAGGCGACGTGATGTCGTTCGACAGCCCGAGCGGCTTCGGCCATGCGGCCGTCGTCACGTCGTCACAGCTGAACGCGCAGGGCACCGGCACGGTCACGTTGATGTCGCAGAACGACACGACGGATGGCTGGCGCACGTTGTCGGTGAACGCGTGGAAGGTGCAGCCGTTCGGCAGCTATGTCCCCTCCGCGTGGCTGCACGATCCCGCGGGCCGCGGCGGCACAGGTGTTGCCGCCCCCACGACGGGATCGCCCTCCTCGTCGACATCCGGCCCGAAGTCGACCGTGTTCTTGCGCAACAGCCTGACGACCGGCGTGGCCGACGCGTCGTTCCCGTTCGGCCCGCCGGGTGCGCAGGTGCTGTCGTGTGACTGGGACGGCGACGGTGTCGACACGCCGGCGTGGTTCCTCAACGGCACGTGGGGGATCACGAACAAGAACGTCGCGGGTGCCGACGTGTGGATGGTGTCGTTCGGTCAGGCCGGCGACGTTCCACTGTGCGGCGACTGGAACGGCACCGGCAAGGACACGATCGGTGTGTGGCGTGACGGCGTGTTCCTGCTGCGCAACATCAACACCGGAGGCCCGCCGAACGCGATGTTCGCGTTCGGCTCGGCCACCGACCGTCCGGTCGTGGGCGACTGGACCGGCCAAGGCAAGGACACGGTCGGTGTCTACCGCAAGGGCGCCTACCTCCTGCGCAACTCGAACTCCGCGGGTCCCGCCGATGCGGTGTTCGGGTACGGCGACCCGGGTGATCAGCCGTTGGTCGGTGACTGGAACGGCGACGGCAAGGACACCATCGGGATCTGGCGCAACGGCGCGCTGTACCTCAAGAACACGAACGCCACCGGTGTGGCCGACTACGTGTTCGGCTACGGCAACCCGGGCGACGCGCCGATCATCGGCGACTGGAACGGCCAGGGCAAGGACACCCTCGGCGTCGTCCGCGGCTGACCGCGCTCACCGCGACTGTCGTGCATTGACACGGCCGCTGGGGGGCGCCAATGCACGATGGTTCGGCTGTGAGCGTGGTTCGGCTAGGAGCTCGGTGCCTGCAGCGGGTGGGGCATGCAGAGCTCGTCGAGCTCGGCGACGACGATGCGATCGCGGTTCTCCCACGTGATCTCGTTCGCGGGATCGCGCTTCACCTTGAACTCGCGGAAGCTCTGCTCGAGCGCGTCGTACGCCAGCAGCCGACCGACGAGTGGGTCACCGAGGCCCAACAGCAGCTTGATCGCCTCGATCGCCTGCAGCGAGCCGATGATGCCCGGCAGCACGCCGAGCACACCGGCCTCCGCGCACGACGGCGCCATCTCGGCCGGCGGCGGTTCCATCACGAGATCGCGATACGTCGGCCCGTTCTTCGGATCGAAGACCGTGACCATCCCTTCGAAGCGGAAGATCGACCCATGTATGACGGGGATGCCGAGCTTCACCGACGCGTCGTTGACGAGATAGCGCGTGGGGAAGTTGTCGGTGCCGTCGACGATCACGTCGTAGCCCTTGAGGATGTCCATCACGTTGTCCGCGCCAAGCCGTACGTCGTAGGTCACAACGTTGACGTCGGGGTTGATCAACGACAGCGTCTTCTTCGCGGAATCGACCTTGCGCTCGCCGATGCGCTCGAGGTTGTGCAGGATCTGGCGTTGCAAGTTGGACTCGTCGACGACGTCCATGTCGATGATGCCGATCGTGCCGACACCGGCGGCCGCGAGGTAGAGCGCCGCGGGCGAGCCGAGGCCGCCGGCACCGAGGAGCAGCACCTTCGAATCGAGCAGCTTCAGCTGACCGCTCACGTCGATCTCGGGCAGCAGGATGTGGCGTTGGTACCGGTTGCGTTGGTCGGGCGTGAGCGCCTGCGGCACCTTCCACTCGCGCCCCTCGTCCTTCCACTTGTTGAACCCGCCCGCAACCGACACGACGTCGGTGTAGCCCATCTCCTCGAGGGTCTTCGCGGCGAACGCGGAGCGGGTGCCGCCGGCGCAATGGACGATCAGAGGAGTCGAGTGATCGGTGACGCGGCTCTCGATGTTCGACTCGAGCTGACCTCGCGGGATGTGCAGCGCGCCGGGAATCGCACCCTGCTCGTACTCGTCGGGCTCGCGGACGTCGAGCACGATGGCGCCGGGATGCTTGCGGAGCTCGTCGGCAGTGGCCGTGTCGACCTCGCGGATCTGTTGCTTCGTCTCCTTGAGCAGCTCGCGGAAGCTCGCCATCTCACCACCCTCTCGTCGATACTGGCTTGAAAACCCTACCTACGAGGTCGACATTCCCACCAGCGCCGGCAGCAACTCGCTGATCGAGCCCTGGAGCACCGCGTCGGCGATGTCGTCCATCTCGGTCGGCTCGGCGTTGACGATCACGACCCGCGCCCCGTGCCGCCTGGCGATCGGCACCACGCCGGCGGCGGGGTACACGCCGAGGGTGGACCCGATGGCCAGCAAGAGATCGCAGTTGCGGGCTGCGCTGTCGGCGCGGATCAGATCGGACTCGACGAGGTTCTGCCCGAACGAGATCGTCGCCGACTTGAGGATCCCGCCGCAGGAACGGCACGGCGGGTCTTCCTCCCCGGCGCGCACCCGGGCGAGGGCACGCTCCATCGGCGCGTGCTCGTCGCATTGCATGCACATCACTTCTCGCGTATTGCCGTGCACCTCGATGAGCAGCGAAGGATCCGTACCGGCCTTGAGGTGCAGTCCGTCGACGTTCTGGGTGATGACCGCCAACAGCGTGCCGCGCCGCTCGAGCTCGACGATCGCCCGGTGACCGATGTTCGGCTCCGCGTCCCACATCGGCGAGTCGACGCGGTTGCGCCATGCCTGCTTGCGGACGTCCGGGTTGGACATGTAGTGCGAGAGCGTTGCCGTCTTCTCCGCGGCCGGGTTCTTCGTCCAGACGCCGTTGGGACCGCGGAAGTCGGGGATGCCGCTGTCGGTCGAGATGCCCGCGCCGGTGAGCACGACGATGCGCTCGGCCTCGTCGATCCACCTCGCCACATCTCGCTCAGCCATCTTGACGCCGACCATGAAACTCACTGAGACTCATCAAGGTTCTCTTCCCCTCCAATGTGACCTCGCTCCTTGGAGGCATCCCATGCTCGTCGCAGTCCACGACGCTCCTCAAACCTTCACCGTCCGACCCTGGCCCGACTCGGTACTCGATCAGATCGGACACGACCCGCGCTCGCCGTACCTCGAGCGGTTCTGGCTCGGAGCGCTCGGCCCCAGCTCCGTCGTGTTTCTCCGGCGCGTGGCGACCGAGCTCGAAGCGAACCCGGCCGGCTTCGACCTCCCGCTCGAGGAGACCGCCAAGACGCTCGGCCTCGGCATGAAAGGGGGACGCAACTCGCCCTTCCTGCGCACGATCAACCGCTGCGCCCAATTCCATCTGCTGCACCTCGACGAGGCGGACCGAACACTGCTCGCTCGCCGCAAGCTCCCGCCACTCACGCGCGGGCAGGTGTTGCGGCTCCCGCCGCCGCTGCAGGCGCAGCACCTCGAGTGGCAGGAGGATCCCGCGCAGCACGACCAGCGGATGCAGGTGCGCGCCCGGCGCCTCGCGCTCAGCCTGCTCGAGCTCGGCGAGAACGTCGAGGCCACCGAGCGGCAGTTGCAGCGATGGAGATTCCATCCGCTCGCGGCGCGGGAAGCGACCGCGTGGGCGTGGCGCCGGCATTCCGACGCGAAGGCCGCCGCCGAGGCCTGGACACCCGACGACGCCGCGTAGCCCGCGCCTGACACTCGTGACGCGAACGCTCAGGCCGGGCGCTTGTAGGTGCGCAGGAGCTCCAGGAGCGTGCGGACGCCGAAGCCGGTGCCGCCGGCGGAGATCTCGGCGTCGTCCTTGTCCGCCCACGCCGGACCCGCGATGTCGAGATGCGCCCACGGTTGATCGTCGGGGACGAACTCCTTCAGGAACAACGCGGCGACGATCGTGCCAGCCGATCGCGATCCCACGTTCTTCATGTCGGCGATCGTCGAGTCGAGGTCGCGCCGATAGGCGCGCCACAACGGGAGCGGCCAGATCGGTTCGCCGGCATTGTCACCGGCGTTGCGCACCTGCTCGACCCACCCGTCGTGGTTGCCGAGCACACCGGCGACCGAGCTGCCGAGCGCCACCACCTGCGCGCCCGTGAGCGTCGCGAGATCGACGATCGCGGCGGGCTTCTCCTTGCTCGCGGCGATCAGCCCGTCGGCCAGGATGAGCCGACCTTCGGCGTCGGTGTTCAGCACCTCGACAGTGGTGCCGTTCTTGTACCGGATCACGTCACCGATGCGTTGCGCGTCACCGCCGAGCATGTTGTCGGTCACGGGAATGAACGCACGCACGCGGACCTTCACGCCCAGATCGCGTGCGGCCGACAGCGCGCCCACGATGGCGGCCGCGCCGCCCATGTCGCCCTTCATGCCGATCATCCCGTCGGTGGGCTTGATCGACAGCCCGCCCGAGTCGAACGTGATCCCCTTGCCGACGAGGGCGACCGTGGCACGCGCCGCCGTCGACGGCTCGTACGTGAGCTCGACGAACCTCGGCGGCTGATCCGACCCACGGTTGACCGCGAGCAAGCCCTCGTAACCCGCCTTCTTGATCGCCGCCTCTTCGAGCACCTTCGCCTTCACCCCCGCACCGCTCGCCATCTCGCGGATCGCGTCCGCGAACTCGGGGGCGGTGAGCGAACCACCGGGCTCGTTGACGAGATCGCGCGCCAGGGCCACGGCCTGCGCCACGCGCGCCCCCCGCTGCAGTGCCGCCCGAGCCGCGGCACCCGTGCCCACCACCCAGACCTTCTCGATCTTGTTGGGCTTGGGCTTCGAGCGGTACTTCGTGAACTGGTACGCGCCCAGCGCGAATCCTTCCGCAACCGCCTGCGTCGCCGGCAACGTCGTGGCCACACGCGCGCACCGCGACGCAGCCCGCGCCGCGATCGCCGCCGCCCGCCGCTGACTGCTGTCGTCGTCGTCGCAACCGACGAGCAGTCGGCCCGGCAACAGGAGCGACTGCCCGTCTTCGCCCTCGAAGCCCGCGGTGCGAACCATGGGATCGTCGGGCACCGTCTGCTTGGTCACGACCTCCACGACGAGATCAACGTCGTCGGGAACCGATCGAACGAGCTCGAACTCCATCAGTGGCGTGACTCCTTCGCGGGTAGCGAGTCTCCTTCTTGCCAGCGGGCCATCGTCCACAGCAGATCGGAGAGCCGGTTGAGATAGGGCAGGACGAACGATCCGTCGGGCGCGACTCCGAGCGCGTGACGTTCCGCGCGGCGCACGACCGTCCGTGCGACATCGAGCAACGCCGCGACGCGGTTCTGTCCCGGCACGACGAACTCGGTTGGTTGTTCGAAGCGGTCGGTGAGTGCGTCGATGGTGCCCTCGAGCGCCACGACCATGTCGTTCGTGACGCGGCTCGCGCCGTCGACGAGCTTGTGGCGGTTGGCGGCTTCGGTCGCGAGCTCGGCCATGAGCACCCAGAGACCGCGCTCGAGCCCGGTCAGGATCGTGTCGAGCTCGCTCCCCCGTCCGGCCTCGGCGCGGGCGAGGCCGAGCATGGCTTGCGCCTCGTCGACGTCGCCGTACGCGGTTGGCGCCGGCGCGTCCTTCGCCACGCGCCCTCCGTAGAGCAGCCCGGTGGTGCCATCGTCGCCCTTGCGGGTGTAAATGCGCATCTGGAGCCGCAGGTTAGGCCCCGTAAACTCAGTGGATGCCCGTGAAGACCTCCTACGTCGACGCGGCGCGCGAGCGCGTGGTGGTCTTCGACGGCGCCTTCGGCACGTACATGCAGCAGAAGGGCCTCACGGCCGACGACTTCGGCGGCCCCGCCCTCGAGGGCTGCAACGAGATGCTGGTGCTGACCCGCCCTGACCTCGTGGCCGAGATGCACGATGCCTTCTTCGCGATCGGCGTCGACGTCGTGGAGACCGCAACCTTCGGCGCCTTCGCGATACCGCTCGGCGAGTACGACATCGCGGACAAGACGTACGAGATCAACCTCAAGGCCACGCAGATCGCCCGCGAGGTGGCGGACGGGTACGGCGGCTACGTCGCCGGGTCGATCGGGCCGGGCACGAAGTTCGCGTCATTGGGCCAGATCCGCTTCGCCGATCTGCGCGAGGCGTACGAAGAGCAGTCGCGTGGGCTGATCGAGGGCGGCGCGGACCTGCTGCTCGTCGAGACGCAGTTCGACCTCCTCGGCCTGAAGGCCGGGGTCATCGGCGCGCGCCGCGCGATGAAGGCGCTGGGCCGCGAGCTCCCGATCCAGGTGCAGGTCACCATCGAGCTCACCGGGCGCATGCTTCCCGGCACCGAGATCGCCGCCGCCCTGTGCGTGATGGACTCGATGCGCGCCGACGTCGTCGGGCTCAACTGCGCGACGGGGCCCTCGGAGATGGCCGAGCATCTCCGTCACCTGTCGCAGCACGCGCGCATTCCGATCTCGTGCATCCCCAACGCGGGCCTGCCGTCGGTGGTCGACGGCAAGATGCACTACGACCTCACGCCGCAGCAGCTCGCCGACTTCCATCACCGATTCATCACCGAGTTGGGTGTGTCCGTCGTGGGTGGGTGCTGCGGCACCACACCCGAGCACCTGCGCGCCGTCGTCGAGAAGTGTCGCAACCTGACGCCCGCACCGCGCGCCCCCGAGCACGAGCCCGGCGCCGCGTCGATCTACTCGTTCACGCCGTTCGACCAGGACATCACGTACCTGACGATCGGCGAGCGCACGAACGCCAACGGGTCGAAGAAGTTCCGCGAGGCGATGCTGGCTGCGGACTGGGACACCACGGTGCAGATGGCGCGCGAGCAGGAGAAAGAAGGCGCGCACGTGCTCGACGTGTGCGTCGACTACGTCGGCCGCGACGGCACGGCCGACATGGACGAGGTGGCGTCGCGCTTCGCGACGAAGGCCACGGTGCCGCTCGTGCTCGACTCAACCGAGTCGCCGGTGCTGGAGGCCGGTCTCCAATGGCTCGGCGGCCGAGCAATCCTCAACTCCGCGAACCTCGAAGACGGCGAAGGCGAGGGCACCCGCTTCGACCGCGTGCTGAAGCTCGCCCGCGAGTACGGCGCCGCGGTGATCTGCCTCCTCATCGACGAGGACGGCCAGGCGCGCGACGTCGAGTGGAAGATGCGGGTCGCGCATCGCATCCACGACCTCGCGGTGAACCAGTACGGCCTCGAGTCCGAGGACCTCATCTTCGACGCGTTGACGTTCCCGCTGTCGACCGGCGACGAAGACCTTCGCGGCGACGCGATGGCGACCATCGAGGCGATCCGTCGTATCAAGAGCGAGATCCCGGGCGCCCACACGACCCTCGGGCTGTCGAATGTGTCGTTCGGCCTCAAGCCCGCGGCGCGCCACGTACTCAACTCGGTGTTCCTGCACGAGTGCCGGGCAGCAGGGCTCGATTCGGCGATCGTGCACGCGGCGCGCATCGTCCCGCTCAACCGAATCCCCGAGGAACAGGTCCAGGTATGCCTCGACCTCGTCTACGACCGGCGCGATCCGGCTACGGGCTACGACCCGCTGCAGAAGCTGCTCGAGCTGTTCGAGGACGTGGAGACGACGGCCACCGTCAAAGAGGACCGCTCGGGCTGGCCCGTCGAGCAGCGGCTGTCGCAGCGGATCATCGACGGCGACCGAGACGGGCTCACCGCGGACCTCGACGAGGCAATGGCGGGCGGCACCTCGGCCCTGTCGATCATCAACGACGTCCTCCTCGAGGGCATGAAGGTCGTTGGCGAGCTGTTCGGCTCGGGCC
>DASZHU010000230.1:0-2725 GCA_035937605.1 Acidimicrobiales bacterium
AGGCCCGCCGGGCCATCCGCCGTTCGCGGCGGGCTGGTGGTCGAAGTTGTCGAGGAGCGCGTCGAGGTTGTCCGCGTTGCTGACGCCGTTCGTCGCCACCCCGAAGGCGTCGATCTGCACGCCGGGACGCGTGAACGTGCCGTCTTGGAACGCGGCGACGTCGGGCGCCACTCGCAAACGTGGCTCGCCGTTCTGGAGCTGGACCGGATCTGATTGGGTGAAGCCCTTCGGTACGAACACCTCGAGATCGCCGTGATCGAAGCTGTGGTTGACCGTGATGAAGCCGGCGGGGGCGAAGTCCGTGGACGAAGCCGTCGCCGAGCCGGTCGCGCTGGTGCCCGTCGACTTCGACTGGCCGGACGACGAGGAAGAGGACGACGTGCTCGAGCTCGCCGCCACGTTCTTCTTGCCGCTCCCGCCGCGCGTGAGCAAGACCGCGGCGATCAGGACCACGACGACGAGCACGCCGATGCCCACGAACAACGGCGTGCGGGACCTGCCGCCCCCTGCGGTCGCGGGCGCCGGTGGAGGAGCAGCCGCTGGCGGTGGAACCGCTGCGGGCGTCGGTACCGTCGGGGCCGCGGCGGCCCACGCGGTCGGCAGCTGCGTGGCGGGCGTCATCACCGTGAGATCGGTGACTGGCAGGCCGAGCGCCACCTCGGCCTGCTGCAACGCTCGCGCGAACGCCTGCATGTTCGGATGGCGATCTCCGGGGTTCTTGCTCAGCGCCTTGTGCACCACGTCCGCGACCGCGGGCGGCACACCTAGCGCTTTGAGGTCGGGCGGCGGATCGGTGGCGATCCGCTTGATGACGGGCACGACCGACGTCTCCCCGGAGCGCACGAACGCGGCTTCCCCCGCGAGCAGGTGGTACAGCGTGGCCGCCAACGAGTACTGGTCGGTGGCCGGCGTCGCGTACTGGCCGTCGAGCAGCTCCGGCGACGCGTGCTCGAGGCGCGACGGATCGTCGGTCTGCGCCACGCTGGTGCCGGTGAGAGGAGCGAGTCCGACGTCGTTGACGAGAGGATCGCCGGTATTGGACAGCGCAATGTTCTCGGCGCGCAGGTCGCCGTGCAACACGCCACCGCGATGCACCGACTCGAGCGCACCCGCGGCACGGATACCGAGGCGCAACACCTCTGGGCCGGTCATCGGCGGCGTCGCGCCGAACCGATCGGCCACAGTCGTTCCCGGCGTCAGCTCGGTGACCACGAACGGCTCACCGCCGGCCGTGGTGCTGTTGCCGAGCACGGACACGAGGTTGGGGTGGGTCGCGAGCTCCGTGAGCACGGCTTGCTCTTGAGAGAAGCGATCGACCGACGACTGGGGGCGGCCCGCGGCGTGCACGACCTTGATCAGCGCTTGTTGGCCCGTGCCGGTGTCGCGCACCTGATAGGTGGTGTATGCAGGCGTCCGGCCGACCTCTTCGACGTCGGAGATGCCATTGATGCCGAGATCGATGTCACTCATGCGCTGCTTCTCCCGGCTAAGGGAACTTCACGACGTCGAATGATCTCATCACATCGTCGACGCCCGTGTCGTCGGGCGGGTTGCCGACATGCACCTCGACGAGGGCGGTGAAGCTGTGGGCGGCGTTCGTGGCCGCCGTGATGATCACGTCACCGCCGCCGCCGCACCCGCTCAGCCGCTCGAGCCGCGCCTCGGCGAGGTCGGCGCCGCCGGGCGTGAAGTCCGATCGTGTGCCGCGCGTGCACACGGTGGCGAGGGTGCCACCCGTTCGGTTGATGTTGAGGATCGCGTCGAGTCCCGCGTCGAGGTTGGCAGGGTCGATGACCGAGGGGTCGAGGGCGACCATCTCGATTCCCGGCTGGAGGTAGGTGCCGCCACCGAACTCGTTGAGATCGGTCGACGCCCGCAGGCTCGGCCCTCCACTCGAGGTGTTCGTCGGATCATGGTCGGACCATGACGTGGGCGCGGCGAACGTGAGCTGACCACCGTTGTTGGTCACCGGCACCGTGCTGTCGCTCGCGCCGGGCGTGGTACTCGGCGCCGTGGTGGCCGTCGTGGTGGTCGTCTTCGTCGTGGTCGTGGTGGTTGCGCTGCTCGACGAGCTCGACGCGGCGACCTTCTTCGAGCCGTCCCCGCGCGTCGCGAAGAACGCGATCAGAGCGATCACGACCACGACGGCCGCCGCGGCGATGATCACCGGCGTGCGATTCGGTCGCGCGGCGGGACCTCCCGGCACCGGTGGGGTGACGGGCGAAGGAGCGGGCGGGGCGGACGATGTGCTCGCGACCCGCTGGGTCGCCGCGGTCGCACCTGTGGACGCCGGCGCGGCGCCGAGCATCACCATCTCGGTCACCGGGAGCCCGAGCGCGACCTGCGCCTGCTGCAACGAGCGCCCGAGGTCCTGCGCGTTGCGATGACGCTCACGGGGATCCTTCGTCATGCCACGCGAGATCGCGTCGACGACCGGGGCGGGAACGTTCTTCGCCGCGAGATCGGGCAGCGGGTCCGACGAGATGCGCTTGATCACGGGGATGATCGACTGGTCGCCCGGACGCACGAACGCCGGCAAGCCGTAGAACAGCGTGAAGAGGGCGGACGTGAGCGAGTAGGTGTCGCTCGCCGCGGTCGGGGGCTGGCCGTCGAGCAGCTCGGGCGCCACGTGCGCGAGATCCGCGGGGTCCGTGACGTCACCGGCATTCGGACGAAGCAGCGCGACGACACCGAAGTCGGCGACCAGGGGCTCGCCGTGCGGCGA
>DASZHU010000231.1:0-2000 GCA_035937605.1 Acidimicrobiales bacterium
TCCGTCCCATAGTCCACGAGCGAGGGAGTGATGATCGACAGGCCCTGCGGGTTGGTGGTGCGCCGGATGTCTCGCCGTGTGATCTCGTCGAAGTAGATCATCTGCTGCGCGGGGTTCGCGTTGCGGCCGCCGAGCTCGGGCGGCCAGCCGGGCACGAGATACCCGGCGTCGAACAGCGTGCGCTGCCAGCGCACCGCCCACGGACGCTTGTCGGCACTCGAGCGGGACGGGTCGGCGCGTTCCTCCTCGACGGGAGGCGGGTTGGCGTCGAGCCACGCGCGCAACTCCGCGCGGAAGGCTTCGTCCTCGTCGCTGAATCGCAGGCGCATCGGTTACGCCGGCGAGAACGACGCCCGCAGGTGCTTGATGCCGTGGATGAACGGAGACTGCAGCATCTGCGGCTCACCGGTCGCTTCGATGTCGGGCAACCGGCGGAACAGCTCGGTGAGCATCACCTTTATCTCGCGGCGGGCCAGGTTGGCGCCGAGACAGAAGTGCGGTCCCCCGGCGCCGAAGCCGATGTGCTCGTTCGGCGTGCGACGGATGTCGAAGCGGAAGGGGTCGTCCCAGTACTCCTCGTCGCGGTTCGCGGAGTTGTACCAGAGCACGACCTTCTCGCCCGCCTTGATCGTCTGCCCGCGCAGCACGACGTCCTGCGTCGCCGTGCGCCGGAAGTGGATGACGGGCGTCGCCCACCGCACGATCTCCTCGACGGCGGTGTCGATGGTGCCAGGTAGGTCGTCGAGGAGGATCGTGCGCTGATCCGGATGGCGCGTGAGCTCGAGCAACCCGTGACTGATCGCGTTGCGCGTGGTTTCGTTCCCGGCCACCACGAGGAGAACGAAGAACGAACCGAACTCCGCGGCCGTGAGTCGCTCACCTTCCACCTCGGCCTGCATGAGCGCGCTCGTGATGTCGTCTCGGGGATCCGCGAGCCGGTCTTCGCCGAGCTTCTGCGCGTACTCCCACAGCTCCCACCCGGCCTGGAACGACGCTTGGATCGTGCCGCCGTACTCGGGGTCGCCGCCGCCGAGGATGATGTTCGTGCGCTCGACGATCATGCGCTCGTCTTCCTCGGGGATGCCCATCATCTGGCAGATGATGTCGAGCGGCAGCCGCGCCGCGACCTCGTCGACGAAGTCGATCTCGCCCTTCGGCGCCACGTCGTCGACGATCTTCGCCGCGAGCCCGCTCACGTAGTCCTCGAGCTGGTTGATCATGCGCGGCGTGAATCCACGGTTCACGATGAGGCGGAGCTTCGTGTGGCGCGGGGCGTCCATGTTGATCATCGAGCCGAACAGCTCGTTCACCTCGGCCGGCATGTCCGGGATGTTCGACCCCTGGCCCGAGATGAACAGATCGGGGTTGCGGCTCGCGAAGGTGACGTCGTCGTACTTGACCAAGGACCAGTAGCCGGGCCCGGACGGCATCACGTCGAAGCCGGGTTCGGAATGGAACGAGAGCGGACGCTCCCGCCGCAGCTTCGAGAACATCGCCTCGCGATCGAGGTCCGTCTCGGGAAACGTCGCGAACGCGCCGAAGTCGATCTCGTCCGCCGGCGTCGCGAACTCAGGCAGCACCAGGGTCATACCGCGCGACGGTAGCCACCCCGCCCCGGTGCCGACCATTGTGCGCTGACGGGTCGATTCCACCTGTCAGCGCACACCAGTCGAAGCGGGAGGACGGCGACCGGGCCGCTACGGTCCGGATCGTGCCCTCCCGGCGGACGATGATCACGACGGTCGTGGCCGCGTTCGGCGCCGCAGCCGCCACGTATCTCGCGGTGAAGCGCGCGGGTGAGAACCGGGCGCGGACCCGCACGCCGCTCGCATCGACGAGCCGCGCGGCGCGCACGGCAGACGTCGCCCGCCTCGGCACGAAGGCGGGAGGCACGTACGCGATGCACCGAGCTCGCCGCGTGTTTGCATCGGCCGAGCGCAAGGAGGAGCTCGATGCGGAGCTCCAGCTGCGTACCGCGGAGCAGGTGGCGGACGCCCTCG